>NZ_LNCE01000036.1:0-57421 GCF_001445815.1 Janthinobacterium sp. Ant5-2-1
CAAGGCCCGGCTGGATCAGCCGGTGGCCGAGCTGCTGCCCGGCTACGCCATCCCCACGCTGGCTGGCCGGCAAATCACCGTGGGCCAGCTGGCCACGCAATTATCCGGCTTGCCCCGCCTGCCCGCCAACCTGGCGCCGGCGGACATGGCCAATCCCTACGCCGGCTATGGCGAGGCGCAGTTGCGCACCTTTTTGGCTGGCCATACCTTGACGCGCGCGCCCGGCGCCGCGTATGAATACTCGAACCTGGGGTATGGCTTGCTGGGCACGGCATTGGCCACGCAGGCAAACATGTCTTACGAGGAACTGCTGCAAGCCCGCATTTTCCGTCCGCTGGGCATGGTCTCGACTTTTACGGCAGGCACGCCCGCCCTGCGCGCGCGACTGGCGCCGGGCCACTTGGCCGATGGCAAGCCGGCCGCGAACTGGGATTTCCAGGCCATCGCGGGGGCCGGCGCCGTGCGCTCCAGCGCGCGCGACATGATTGCCTACATGCAATCGTACATGCGGTCGACCAGTCCGGCGCAGCAACTGGCCGTGCAGCCGCAGCGGGTGCTGGCCGGCGAAGGCGACGGCGATGGCGTGAAAAAGATCGGGCTGGCGTGGATGCTGGACCAGGTCAAGGGCCGGCCTTTCGCCTGGCATAACGGACAGACTGGCGGCTATGCCAGCTTTGCCGGCTACACCCTGGACGGCAAGCGGGGCGTGGTGGTGCTGAGCAGCACGGCGCGCGACGTCGATGGGCTGGGTGTGGGCGTGCTGCTGCCCGGCAGCCTGTCGCCGCCGAACGGCCCGGCGCCCAAGGAAATCGCCATCGCCCCGGCCGAACTGGCGCAATATGCGGGCCTGTATGCGCTGGCGCCCACGTTTGTCCTCAGCGTGCGCCAGGGTCCGGAAGGCTTGCTGGTGGGCGCCACGGGCCAGCCTGAAGCACCTGTGTACGCCAGCGCGAAAGACACCTTCTTTTACAAGGTGGTCGAGGCGCAGCTGGTGTTCCAGCGCGACGCCCAAGGCGCCGTCACGGGCGTCGTCCTGCACCAGAACGGCCATGCCCTGCCGGGAAAACGCAAGCCTTAGCATGCTGGCAAGAGTGCCATAAAACTCAGGCAACCTTCATGTTGCGGCCGTATCCTGCAATTGACATGCCAGACACCTTACCCAGGCACTGGCGTGCATCCGGCCCACCCAGGACAAGGTTCCCCATGACACCCGCTTTTACTTTCCTTCCCCTTTGCCTGCTCGGCAGCGCCGCGCTGGCCGCGCCCGTACTGGACGACGCCGTGCGCCAGCGCGCCGAGGAACTCACGCGCACGGGCATGCACCCGAGCATCGTCATCGCCATCATCGACGGCAAGGACAGCGCCGTGTACGGCTTTGGCCATGTCCATGCAGGCAAGAGCGCCAAGCCGGGCGCCGATACCGTCTACCAGATCGGTTCCGTTACCAAGACCATGACGGCCCTGCTGCTGGCCGACGCCGTCGTCGAGGGCAAGGTCAAACTCGACGAGCCCGTGGCGGCATTATTGCCCGGCTATACGGTGCCTGCGTTCGACGGCAAGACGATCAGTGTGCTCGACCTGGCCACGCACTATTCCGCGCTGCCGCGCCTGCCCGACAACTTCGCGCCCAAGGATCCGGCCAACCCGTATGCCGACTACACGGAAGCCAAACAGCGGCAGTTTCTTGCCGCCTACCACCTGCCGCATGCGCCGGGCACGGCATTTGACTACTCGAACATCGGCTACGCCGTGCTGGGCACGGCCCTGGCGGCACAGGCGGGCACCAGCTATGAAGCGCTGCTGCAAAAGCGCATCGCCGTGCCGCTGGGCATGCGTTCCACCTCGAACAAACCCACGCACGGCATGCTGGCGCGCCTGGCGCCTGGCCATTTGCTGTCGGGCGAACCGACACCCGCCTGGGATTTAAATGTGGTGGCGCCGGCCGGCGGCGTGTATTCGAGCGCGCGCGACATGATCGCCTACCTGCAAGCGTATATGTTCAAGCCGCTGCGCCCGTATGCGCTGGCGATCCAGCCGCAGCGTGCGCTGGCGCCCGACAGCGATACGAAAGTCGGCCTGGCCTGGCTGCTGGAGCAGCAACAGGGCCAGACCTACGCCTGGCACAGCGGCCAGACGGGCGGCTACTCGAGTTATGCGGCGTTTACAACAGACGGCAAGCGGGGCGTGATGGTGCTGACGAACACGGCCCGCACCATCGACGCGCTGGGCTTGTCCGCCCTGCTGCCCGGCACGCCCTTGCCGCCGCTGAAAAAGCCGCTGGCCGCCATCGCGCTGCCGCGTGCCGCGCTGGCCGAGTACGTGGGCGAGTATCTATTGGACAAGGATTTCACGTTGACGGTGACCTTGGGCAAGAATGGCCTGGAAGCGGCCGGCACGGGCATGGGATCCGCCCCCTTGTTTGCCAGCGCGAAAGACCAATTTTTCTTCCGTGCCATCGACGCGGACCTGGCGTTTACACGCGATGCCGCGGGCAAGATCGCCAGCGCCGTGCTCAAACAAGGCGGGCAGGACGTGGTCTTGCCGCGCAAGCCGTAAAAGTCATGCTGCCGGGTCTTGCATGAATTGCTCGACCCGGGCGACGAACGCCGCCTTGCTGCGCGTGCGAAATTCGCCCAGGAAGGCGTCGCTGCCCTGGACGATCTTGCCGTGGCGGTCGTATTCCACCTTGCCCATCTCCAGCACGAATTCGCCCTGCGGATCGTCCTCAGGTTCAAAATGCGAATTGAAGCAGTAACCGTTGTCGCGGCAGCTGCCCCACAGCAGCAGCGCGCTGCTGAACCATTCCATGGTATCGGGGCTAGGCTCCACTTCGAACAGGGTATTGACGGTGATGTGCCAGCCGCCCGGTACGCGCAGCGGCTGCAATGGATAAGGAAAGCGTGGCTGTTTCATGGGGACGATGGTGCGCGGCGCGCCCGGTAAAAAGTGAGGAATTCCGCAGCCGGCAGCGCTTTGGCAAACAGCCAGCCCTGGCCGAATTCTACCTTGCGTTCCAACAAATAATCGGCTTGCTGCTGCGTTTCAATGCCTTCGGCCACGATCAGCATGTTCAAGGTACGGGCCATGGCGATGATGTGCGGCGTGACGCTGCTGGTAGCGGCGTCCGTGCCGATGGTGTCGACGAAGGATTTGTCGATTTTCAAGGCGTCGAGCGGCAGGTTTTGCAGGCTCGACAGGCTGGAATAACCGGTGCCGAAGTCGTCGATGGCCACCGCGTGGCCGCGCGCCCTGGCCTTTTCGATGGTGGCGCGGGCCGCTTCCACGTTGATGAAGCCCCGCTCCGTTGCTTCCAGCCAGATCTGCTGCGCCTCGATGCCGGTGCCGGCCAGCGCGCGTTCCAGCACGTCGAGCACCCGGCCCGTTTCGATGTCGCTGGCGCACAAGTTGATGGCGATATGCAGGTCGCGGTCAGCCAGCAGCGCGGCGCGCATGTCGGCAATCACGCAAGCGATGACCTGGTCCGTGATGGGCAGTATCAGTTCGGCCTCCTCGGCCACGGGGATGAACAGGTCGGGGCGTATCATGCTGCCGTCGGGGCGGCGCCAGCGTATCAGCGCCTCGGCACCCACGCACACGCCCGTGTCGAGCGCGATGATCGGTTGATAGTGGACAAAGAATTCACGCCGCTCGACCGCCGTTTCCAGCTCGCCGCGCAGAGACAGCCGGCGGCGCGACAGCCACACGACGATGCCGACGATGAAGGCGGCCATCAACAGGCCCAGCGGCAAGAGCAGCAGCTGTTCGCGGCGCAGCCTCTCGCTGAGCTTGCTGCGCGGCTCGATCATGACGGCCGTCAAGCCATCGCGGTACAGCATCGCATGGATGCTGTCCTCGTGGGCAAGGTTGCCCATCGCTTCCTTGCCGTCAAGCAGGGTCTTGACCAGTGCCGGGTCGGGATGGTGCAAGGTGTCGAGCACGCCGCCCTTGCCGATGGCCACGGCCATCTGGATATCGTTGTCGACGATGACGTCGGAAAAGCGCACGGGATCGATCAGCACTTTATAGGCGCGGTAGGACAGCCCCACCATGCGCTTGCCGCCGCTGACGACGGGGCGCAGGTTGAAATCGAGCCCCATGCCATTGTCCAGGGTAAAGTCGGCGGGCGTGACGGCGATGCGTTCTTCCTCTAGTCCGGTGGACGTGCATTTGAGCAAGCCGTTTTCCACATAGCCGATATCGTCAATGCTGCGCGTGGTGATGGTGATGCGGCGCAGTTGCTGGACATGCGCTTCCGAACACGGCGCCAGGTCCAGCGCATCGGCGCTGCGCAGGGCCATGCTGGCCGAGGCGATCGAACGGTGGGCGCGCTCGAGCGCGTAGCCAGCCAGCAGGCGCAGGCGTTCCTGCTCGCCCTGCTCGGCGCGCACGGACGACAGATAGAAGGCCAGGCTCAGGGGAGCGGCCACGCCGATGACTGCCACCAGCACGCTGGTAATAATGATCCGTTTTCTGCGCATGTGGTTACCTGCGGTAGTTATATGATTGCTATGTATTGCTCGATGGCATCATATTACAAGTGCAGGCTGCGCACGCGGATATTGCTGAACAGTTACACTTTTTCCAGTGGCCGCGCCAGCACGAACACGAGCGCCGCCACCACGGCCGCCAGTGCGCCAGCCAGGTACAGCACGCTGGCAAAACCGTCGATGAAGGCGTGGCGCGCCGCTTCCTGCGCCACGGCCTGCATCGCAGGCGGCAGCTGGCCGAAGGCGTCGGCCGCGTTGCCGGCAACGATACGTCCTATCATTTCGGGCGACGCCTTCAAGCCGTGCAGCCACGCCAGCTTGTCGAACGAGGCGGCCGTGCGCATGGCCAGCACGGCGCCCAGCGCGCCCACGGCCAGCACGATGCCGACAAAGCGCGTCGTCGTGCTGATGCCCGAGCCCATGCCCGTGCGCTCGCGCGGAATGCAGGCAAGGATGGCTTTTTGCGTCGTGCCGTTCAGCAACCCCGCCCCCGCCCCCGTAACGACCATGCCCACCGCAACCCAGCCATACTGCAGGCTGGCGGCGGCCAGGGCCGTGGCCACGTTGCCGACAGCGACGATCAGCAAGCCCGTCACCAGAATGCCGCGGTCGTCCAGATGACGCATGGCGCGCGGTGCCAGACGGGACAGCACCACCATGGCGACGGCAAACGGCAGCATGGCGCAGCCGGCCAGCACGGCGGAAAAGCCGAAGGCGTTCTGCAAATACAGGGGCAAAAAGGTCATCATCACTTGCGCGGCGATCGCATAGCCGAACATGCCCAGCACGGCGCCAACGAACACGCGCCGGCCAAACAGCGACAGATCGACCATGGGCGCGCGTTGGCGCCGTTCCACCGCGATGAAGACGGCCAGCAGCGCCGCGCCGGCCAGGAAACGCAGCACGGTGGCGTGGCTGGACCAGCCCGCCACGCTGGCGTCGATCAAGCCCCAGATGATGGCGAACAGACCGGCGGAGAATAATGCCGCGCCGAGCGGGTCGAAACTGGCGTTGGACGCATCTTTCGATTCATCCACGTGCTTGCCTACCAGCCACATCAACATGGCGACGACGGGCAGGTTCAGGTAGAAAATCCAGCGCCAGTTGATGGCGCTCGTGATCAGGCCGCCCAGCAGCGGCGCCACCGTCATGGCCACGCCCATGGCCGCGCCCCACACGGACCAGGCGCGCGCCCTCTCCTTTTCCTCGTGAAACGTGTGGCCGATGACGGCCAGCGCGGAGGTCAGCAGCAGCGCGGCGCCCAGGCCCTTGACGGCGCGCGCCACGTTGAGCACGAACGGCGTCCACGCCAGGCCGCACAGCAGCGACGCCAGCGCGAATACGGCCAGGCCGAACAGCATGACCCTGCGCCGTCCCAGGCGATCGGCGATGCTGCCGGCCGGCAGCAGGAACGAGGCGAACGCCAGCATGTAGGCGCTGACCACCCATTCCACGTCGACGAAGCTGGCGTTGAGCGAGCGGGCGATCGACGGCAAGGAAACGGCCACGACGTTGGTGTCGAGCATGATCAGGGCGCAGACGCCCGAGCACGTATATAAGGTCCAGTTGGGTTTCTTCATGTCCCGATTGTAAGCACGCTTGTATTATTTCCTGTTATAAGGCAGCCGCCTTATAATTTACCCATGGTGAATACAGACAAAGAGATGGAACTGCGGCATTTCCGCTGCGTGCTGGCCGTGGCGCACAGCCTGCACTTCGCGCGGGCCGCCGCGGAACTCGGTATTTCGCCGCCCGCCCTGACCAAGCAGGTGCAGGAAACGGAAAAGTTGCTGGGCACGCGGCTGTTCCAGCGCAGCAAGCGCACCGTGTCCCTGACGGCCGCCGGAGAACTGTTCGTCATCGAGGCTGCGCGCGCGCTGGGGCAACTGGCGCAGGCGCAGGAAGTGGCGCGGCGCGCGGGCCGGGGCGAGCTGGGACGGCTGGAAATCGGCTACGTGGCCTCGGCCGCATATTCCGGCGTGCTGCAAGACCAGTTTGCCCGCTTTCGCGCCAGCCACCCCGGCATCCACATCGGTGCGCGCGAATACGCGATGGATGCCCTGCCCGGCTTGCTGGACCAGGGCCGGGTCGACCTGGCCTTCGTGCGCCCGCCCCTGCACTTGCCGGACGGACTGGACAGCGTGGTCTTGCTGCGCGACCGCTTCGTGCTGGCCGTGCTGACGGACAGCCCGCTGGCTTTGTTTGATGTGGCGGCGCCGGCCGCGCTGGCGCAGCAGTCCTTCATCGTGCCGGAACAGGAATTGGGAACGTTGGAAGTGAGCCGGCGCGGCGGCTTTGTGGCGCAGGTGGTGTCGCGTCCGGGCAGCCTGGTGGCCGTGCTGACGGAAGTGTCGCTGGGCGTCGGTTGCGCCATCGTGCCCCATTCCGTGATGGCCAGCGTGCAATTGCCGGGCGTGGTATTCCGCGAGCTGGCAGGGCCGCAGATCAGCTCGGAAATCGCCGTGGCCTTCCGCCGCCACGAACAGGCGCCCGCCGCGCGCGCCTTCATTGCCCAGCTGCGCTCGGCGGCGCTGGCTTGACCTCAGTTCTTCAATACCGCCACGGCGTAGGTGCAGGCGGTGGCCGTTTCATTCCTGAACACGCAGTCGGCCGGCGGCCCCAGTTCCAGGCAGTCGCCCTCGTCCAGCACGTGGCGCGTCTCTCCTTCGATGAACACGAGGCTGCCGCTGAGCGACCAGATGAGTTGTCTCCGCGCTACATAGGCGGCGGCCGGCATGGCCACCACGGCGCCTGGCGGCAAGGTAATATGCACGAGGTCGAGCGGCATGTCGGACGCGGGCGACACGTGCCGCCGCACGTAACCGCTCTGCGGGTCGATCCATACCGGTTGTTCCGCCTTGCGCAGCAAGCGCCCTGCGCGTATCTCGGCGCGGGCGATCAGCTCGGACATGCTCAGGTCGAAGGCGCCCGACAGCCGCGCCAGCAAGGTGGCCGTGGGGCTGCAGTCGCCCCGCTCCACCTTGTGCACCATCGCGCGCGACACGCCCGAGCGGGCCGCCAGGTCCGTCAGCGACCAGCCCAGGTTTTCCCGCTCGAGGCGCACCCTGGCGCCGATGCGCTGGTTCAATTCGTCTGGTTTAGTGGACATGTATTGGCTTCCATTCGGATTTTATTGGACAAGCGGTGGACGGCAATCTATGATTTGTCCATTATAGTAGACGCTTGACGAGGAGAGCAACATGCAGATACGCGATGCCCATGCGGGCGATATCGAGGCCATACTGGCCATCTACAACGATGCCGTCAGCAATACCCTGGCCATCTGGAATGAACGGACGGTCGATGCGGCCAACCGCGCGGCCTGGCTGGCCGACCGCCAGCGGGCCGGTTATCCGGTGCTCGTTGCCATCGATGCGGAGGGAAAGGTCGCTGGCTACGCCTCGTTTGGCGACTGGCGCCCGTTCGAGGGTTTTCGGCATACGGTCGAGCATTCCGTGTACGTGCGCGCCGACAGTCGCGGCGCCGGCGTCGGCAAGACCTTGATGGTGGAATTGATAGCGCGGGCGCGCGGCTTGGGCAAGCACGTGATGGTGGCGGGCATCGAAGCGGGCAATGCCGGCTCAATCGCCCTGCACAAGCAGCTGGGCTTCGAGGAAGTGGGCTTGATGCGCCAGGTGGGCACCAAGTTCGGCGCCTGGCTGGACCTGGCGTTCTTGCAGCTGCAGCTCGATACGCGCAGCGATCCGGACGGCATCGCGCCGCCCGGCTAAGCAAGCATCAGGGATCAATCTCCGGTGGCGGACGGCGCAGCGCCATATGTTCCCACACGGCCACCAATACCAGCACGCAGCTGGTGATGCAGGCCAGGGTCAGCGGCGAATACAGGCGGCCGTAGGCCATCGGGATCAGCGCCAGGATGATCAAAATGCCCAGCAGATGCGACAGTGGCGGCGCGGCGCGCTCGCTGCTGACCCATTTGAACAGTGCATTGCCCAGCAAATACAGGATCGGGCCGCCCAGCAAGGCGCTGATGCCGGCGAAGCTCGCTTCGTCCGGATGCACGAGGGCCAGTTCATCGGCCACGGCGCTGACGATCACGCCGCCCACGATCAGCACGTGGATATACGTGTAGGCCTTGCGGGCGATGCGGCCCGGGTCTTTCGAGTGGGCGATGCGGTGGTGGCCCGCCTCGGCGCCCGTGTCGAAATAAATCCACCACATGGCGATGCTGCCGACCAGGGCCGACAGGAAGCCCAGCCAGTTGGCGGCCGTCCATTCCAGGCCCGCGAACGTGGCGCCCGTCACCAGCAGGGATTCACCGAGGGCGATGATGACGAACAGGCCGCAGCGCTCGGCCATGTGGCTGCCATCGACGTCCCAGTCGGCCGTCGTCGAGCGGCCCAGGCCAGGCAGGCCGAACTGCATCCAGGGGCCGGCCAGGTCGATCGCCAGTGCCAGCATCCACCAGAAGATGCGCTGCTCGGGCGACGCGACGCCGCCGGCGATCCAGAAGATGCCGGACAACACCGCCCACAGGGCAATGCGCTGGAAATTGCGGCGGCGCGACAGCGCTTCATGGCGCACGGCCCACCAGGCAAACAGGGGCCGCCCCACCTGCATGGCGACGTAGGCGCCAGCAAAGGCCAGGCCCCGCGTGCCGAACGCTTCGGGAATCGAGGCCGACATGATCAGGCCGCCCAGCATCAGCGCGAACAGGCTGATGCGCACGGGTATGCGTTCGGGGTCGAGCCAGTTGGTGATCCACGACGTAAAGATCCACACCCACCAGACGGCCATCAGCAGCAAGCCCGTCTGCAGCCAGCCCATGGCGCTCAGGTGGGCCAGCAAGCCGTGCGACAGCTGCGTGACGGCAAACACGAACACGAGATCGAAGAACAGCTCGATCATGCCCACCTTGCCGCTGTCCAACCCGCCGCGCGTGCGCAACAGCGATTTTGTCAATTCCATAGCTACTCTTTCATTCATGCTTGATTAAAACGGTTGATCCTGGACTTTATAACTTTACGGGTGTCAACAAGGGCAAGCCGGCAAAGTGCGCGGCCAGGTTATCGACGACCAGTTGCCCCATCGCATGGCGCGTTTCCACGGTCAGGCTGCCCACGTGGGGCGTCAGCACGACGTTGGGCAAGGCGCGCAAGGCGTTTGGTACGCGCGGTTCGTCCGCAAACACGTCGAGGCCGGCTGCGCCCAGGTGGCCATCCTGCAAGGCGGCGATCATGGCGTCTTCGTCGATCAGCGCGCCACGGGCGATGTTGATCAGGGTGCCTTGCGGACCGAGCGCATCGAGAATGGTGCGGTCGACGATCTTGCGCGTGGCCGGCGTGCCCGGCGCGCAGACGATCAGATAATCGCTTTCCTGCGCCAGGGCCAGCAGCGATTCGGCGCGCGGCACGTCGGTGCCGACAATGGCGCGCGGCTGGAAATAGCGGACGTGGACGCCGAAAGCGGCCAGGCGCAGCGCGATGGCTTGCCCGATCTGGCCGAAACCGAAGATGCCGGCCGTCTTGCCGCGCAGGCTAGATGCCGGGGTGATGGCCTCGCGGCGCTCCCAGCCGCCGTCGCGCACGAAACGGTCGAGCGCCACAATGTGCCGCGCGCTGGCCAGCAGCAAGGCCAGCGCCGCGTCGGCCACGTCGTCCGTCAGCACGTTCGGCGTGGTGGTGACGGCGATGCCCCGTTCGCGCGCCACGTCGAGCGCCACGCCATCGAGGCCCACGCCATTGACGGCGACGATTTCCAGTGCGGGCAGCAAACCCATGTCGGTGGCGTTCAAGCCCAGCGCGCCCGTCGTGACGACGGCGCGGATGTGGGGCGCCCGCTCGGCCAGCCAGGCGTAGCGTTCGTCCGCCGGCACTTGCCAGGCGTGGTTGCAACTATATTGCTGTTCCAGCTGCGCGTTGACGGCAGCCGAAGGGCTGGGAGCGAGAATAAGGAGTTCGGGGGGCATGGGCGTCCTGGGTCGTGTCACATGAATTGCAGACGCAACTTAGCATATTTGAGGCCCTGCCGGGGATGGCATACCCTGTTACAGCCCCTAAAACCCTGTACGCCGTGCGGTCTTTGCCTGGCATGGATCACGCTTGCATCATGCGTAAGTCGGCTTAGCCCAACGGGCGTAAGCCGACAAGCGCCGCCGCGCAACCTGTCAGATTACGCTGCGCTAATCTGACCTACACATCTGAAACGTAGGTCGGCTTGGCCCAACGGGCGCAAGCCGACGGGCGACGCCACGAAGATTGCCAGATCGCTTCAACCCGGACAAGGCACTCTTTTGACCTTGCCGCCTGTCTTGAACGGGTCGGCGCCCGCGCCCGGGTTCGCGTCGAGACCAAAGCACGTGGCGCCGCCGGCGCTGACGACGCGCGTGACGGGGCGGCCGTCGGCCGTCAGGTATTCTTCCACGCGGATGACGGGGCCGCCGCGCCAGGCGGAGGCGACCAGCTTCTGGAAGGTGCTGTCGCTCTTGAGTTCGGCCGTGGCCAGCCATGGCTTGTCTTGTTTGAGCTCGCCGCGCAAGGCCTTGTCGGCGGCGCCTGCGGCCAGCCGGGCGCGCGTGCGCAAATCTCCGACGGACGGCGCCGTGGCGGGTGCGGCAGGAAACTCCTCGGCGGGAACGGTGATGGCTTCCGCTGCGACGGCCGGTGGCGCAACGATGGCGGACGGCGCGACAGGCGGCACAGCGCCACGCGCACGCGGCATGGGAACCGGCATGGGCAAGGCCAGCGGCGGCGCCGGCGGCGTTGGCCGGGGCGGCAGCAAGGTCATGAAGGCCACTTCCGTATATTGCTTGAGTTGCCGCGCCGGCAGGAGCAGGAAATACAGGCCCAGCACGTGCATGGCCAGGATCAGCACGACGGCCGCGCCCTTCAGGCTCAAGCCCTCCCGCATGCGCATGGAAGCGGACTGTAGATGGCGGAGCAATGGCATGCGGTTTCCTGTGGGCGCGGGGCGCGATAACCCATTTTAGCGAAACTTGACCATAGGCATTAATAAATCCATAAGGTATCGGTTGACGCCCCTTTTCCTGCCAGATTCCAGTACCGCGGCTTGCCGGTTGTTGTACAAATGGCGACTTTTTGATCGCTTTCTCACACTTTCCCACGCATGTCGCCGCGCTGGAATATAATGATAATCATTCTCATTAATATCCAGATAACACCATGCGCTCCTTCCACCTCGTCCCTACCCCGTTCGCCCTGGCCGCATTCCTGCTGGCCAGCGCCGCCGCTCATGCCCAAACCGTTCCGGCAGACAGCGGCGCGCAAACCATGCCGACCATTGTCGTCAATGCCTCGGCCGATGCGTCGGCGGAAGGCTTGTCGAAGGCGTATGCGGGTGGCCAGGTGGCGCGTGGCGGGCGCATGGGTATCCTCGGGTCCGTGGACATGATGGATTCGCCATTCGGCAGCACCAGTTATACCCAGCAATTCATTGCCGACCAGCAGGCGCGCAGCGTGGGCGACTTGCTGCAAAGCGATGCGGCCGTGCGCATGTCGCGCGGCTATGGCAATTTCCAGGAAGTATATGTCATCCGCGGTTTCGCCCTCGATTCGGACGACGTGGCCTACAACGGCCTGTACGGCGTGCTGCCCCGTCAATATGTTTCGCCGGAATTGCTCGAGCGCGTGGAAGTGTTCCGTGGCGCCAGCGCCTTTCTCAACGGCGCGGCGCCGGGCGGCAGCGGCATCGGCGGCGCCATCAACCTGATGCCCAAGCGCGCCGGCAACACGCCGTTGACGGAACTGACGGTGGGCGTGGAATCGGGCGGCCACGCCTATGCGGCCATCGACGTGGCGCGCCGCTTTGGCGACAACCAGGAATTTGGCGTGCGCGTGAACGCCGCCAAGCGCCAGGGCGAGACCAGCATCAAGCGCGAAGACCACGACGTGGGCATGTTTTCCGTCGGCCTCGACTATCGCGGCCGCGGCTACCGCCTGTCGGCCGATGCCGGCTACCAGAATTTCGATCTGACGGCGCCGCGCCCTTCCATCAACACGGGCAGCCTGACGGCCTTGCCGGGCGCGCCCGATGCGTCGAAGAACTTTGCCCAGCCGTGGAGCTATTCGAAGGAACACGATGTGTTCGGCACGGCGCGCGCCGAAGTGGACCTGGCCAAGGATGTCGTGGCCTGGGCCGCGTTCGGCAGCCGTTCGACGAAGGAGTCGAACAGCCTGGCCCAACCGACGTTGACCTCGCTTAATGGCGATGCCAGCGTGTACCGCTTCGACAATGCGCGCAAGCAGGAAATCCGCACGGGCGAGCTGGGCATCCGCGGCAAGCTCACGACGGGCGCCGTCCGGCACACTCTGGTGGCCAGCTGGTCCGGCCATTGGAACGAGGCGAAGAATGCGTATGCGATCAGCGACTACGCGGGCTTGCCGACGAATATCTACCGTCCGTTGGACGTGGCCATGCCGCCCACCCTGTCCGCCAACTCGGGTGGCGTGATGAGCGATCCGCGCCTGACGCAAAAAACCATCCTCAGCAGCTACGCCGTGGCCGATACCATGGCCTTCCTCGACGACCGCCTGCTGCTGACCGTGGGCCTGCGCCGCCAGCAGATCCGCGACGCCGCGTATGCGTATGGCACGGCCGTGCAGTATTCCAGCTATGACAAGCGCGCCACGACACCCGTGGCCGGCATCGTCTACAAGGCCAGCAAGAACGTGTCGCTGTACGCCAACTACATCGAGGCGCTGGTCAAGGGCCCCGTTGCCAGCGGCACCTATTTTGATGGCAAGAATGACGTGCCACTGAGCAACAAAGGCGAAGTCTTCTCGCCCTACAAATCGAAGCAGAAGGAAATCGGCATCAAGTATGACGGCGGCAGGCTGGGCATGAGCGCCGCCCTGTTTTCCACCGCCAAGCCTTTGCCAGCCGTGGTCGGCTCGCGCGCTACATTGTCGGGCGAACAGCGCAACCAGGGCCTGGAACTGTCCGTCTTCGGCACGCCGATGGCGGGGGTGCGCCTGCTGGGCGGCCTGACCTGGCTCGATACGGAACAGCGCAAGACGGACAAGCCGGCCAACAATGGCAAGAATGCCATCGGCGCGCCAAAAACACAGCTCAGCGTGGGTGGCGAATGGGACGTGCCCAACGCGCCAGGCTTGAGCCTGAACGCCCGTACCGTCTACACGTCGACGCAGTATGCGGACCTGGCCAACCGCAAGCAACTGCCATCGTGGACCCGCATCGACATCGGCGCGCGCTACCTGACGCAGGTGGCGGGCCATGACGTGACCTTGCGCGCGCGCATCGACAACGTGGCCGACCGCAGCTACTGGGCCTCGGCCGTCTCTTCGTTCGACGCGGGCAGCCTGGTGCTGGCCGCGCCGCGCACCTTCGTCGTCTCGGGCAGCGTGGCATTTTAAAGAGCTGGCAGTCCATGCCGTCACGAAAGCTGCCTTCGGGCAGCTTTTTTTTCGCGTGCGCGCCTGTGCCGCAAGCGGCGCTTCGGCGACAATGCCCGCATGAGAATCCCTGCCCTGCTATTGCTGATCGCCACTGCCCTGCCCGCCGCAGCCCAAAAGCAGGCGGCCTGCCCGTATGCCGCCTGGAAAAGCGGCTTCCAGGGCGATGCGCGGGCGCAAGCCACGTGTTTGCTGCGTCCAGTGAAACTGTATGCGCGCCTGGGCGACAGCGCGCCGCTGCCCGAGTTTCTTGCCGCCCGCATCGGCCAGCGCACGGGCATCGCTCCGGCCAAGCTGCGCGCCTGGCTTGCCGAGCAAGGCATCGCCGAAGCGGATGTGGGCGGCGCCGTCGATGCACCGCTGTCGCGCGCCGTGGGCCGGTTGGCCGCGCCCATGGCCCGCTATTTCGTCATTCACGACACCAGCTACCCGAATTTCCTGCTGGAACCCATTCCCGGCCACATCAACGACGCCAGCTGGGATTTCAACGATTTCAATCTACGTAACCCCGCGCTGGGCGGCGGTCCGAAGGGCCATGTGTACGTGAACCGCCTCGGCGATTCCCTGGCCGTACGCGACTTCGGCACGGCCAGCTACGCCAGCAAGCTGGAAAAGGACAAGCCGTCGCTGACGGGCCTGTTTCTGCACGTGGAACTGGTGCAGCCGCGCAACTCCGTGCCCGGCGGCGGCAAGGGCAACGACGGGCTGGCGCCCGATCCCGGTTTTACGCCCGCGCAATACGAGCGGCTGGCCCTGCTGTACGTCGCCGCCAGCGTGCGCAAGGGCACGTGGCTGATCCCCGCCTTCCACGCCGTGCTCGATACGGGCTATGCGAATGGCCATGACGATCCGCAGAACTTTTCGCTGGAGCAATGGGATACAGCCCTCGGTCATTTGAGTGCCGTCATGACAGGCGCCGACGCGCCGAATTGAACACCACCCGCACGCCGATTTGGAGGATACTGTACCTCCCGCTTTTCACCGCGCGGGTGCCGTGCTGTCGATGGAGAGCTGCGATGACCTATGCCTCTGACCAGAAAATGCACGTGCTGGACATGCCCGCGCGTACGCGGCGCATCTTCAGCATGCGCGATGCCGTGCTGACGCAATGGGAACACGAGGTGCGCGCCAAGGTGCGCGGCGCCGACGCCCTGCTGACACCCATATTGATCAACACCTTGCCCGCCTTCTTCGACAACCTGGCCGAAGCGCTGACGCCAGGCTATCCGCGCGACGATGCCACCAGCAACACCAACGCTCCGGCCGTGCACGGCAACGAACGGGCGCGCATGACCAGCTATGGCCCGGAACAAGTGATCCAGGAATACCAGATCTTCCGCGACTGTTTCGCCGATGCGGCCCTCGACGCGGGCGTGCCGCTGCGGCGCCGCGACTGGAAGGTGATCAATGCCTCGATCGATACGGGCATCCGCGAAGCCATCCTGGAATTTACGGCCATGCATGAAAGCTTCCAGCGGCGCATCGCCGCTGGCCTGTCGCACGACATGCGCAATCCCCTCTCCGTCATGCTCAACAGCGCCCAGCTGCTGCAGCGGCGCGCGCAGCAGTTCGACGTGCCAGCCCTGGCCTCGAAAATAATCGAACACGGCAAGCGCCTCGACGACATGATCCAGGAATTGCTCGATACGCTCAGCTACCACCGGGGGCAAAAGCTGCCGCTGGTGCTGCAGCGCTTCGACATCCTGCCGCTGGCGCGCCAGGTGGCCGACAGCGTAAACACGGGCCATCCAGGCAAGTGCGAGGTCACGGGCGCGTCCGTCACCGGCTGGTGGTGCGAAAATTCGCTGCGCCGCGCCCTGGAAAACCTCGTGGGAAACGCCCTCAAGTATGGCGACGACGGCCCCATCCATATCCACATCAACACCCTGCGCGAACGCATGATACTCACCGTGCACAACACGGGCAGCACCATTGCGCCGGAGCAAACCGAGCGCATCTTCGAATACCTGCGCCGCGAACGCCAGGGCAGCGCGCCCGGCTGGGGCATCGGCCTGCCTTTCGTGCAAAACGTGGCGGAAAGCCATGGCGGCAGCGCGCTGGTCGACAGCGCGCCGGAAACAGGCACCACGTTTACCATCGACCTGCCCATCGATTGCCGCCCCTTCGTCACGCCGGACGCTTGAGCTCGCCGCCACCTGCCCCAACACCGGCACTTTCCGCGCAGTAACGCACCAATACGGTGCGGATGACGGTTTTACGCCACAAAAATGGTCATTTTTTACATACTTTCGGGTGCGCGGCACTGGCACGATTTCTGCTGAGCTATAGTCAGACACGGCTCAAGGGAAATCACAACATGGCAAATTTTTTCAATGAAATGACTGCAAATGAAGTGGGTACGGACAGCAAGGTACGTGAACACTATCGTGAATTCAGCAACTGGCTGGAGCAGCAATCCCCCGAGACCATCGCCCGCAAGCGGGCCGAGGCCGACCTGACGTTCCGCCGGGTCGGCATCACGTTCGCCGTCTACGGCGACGATGCCGGCACGGAACGCCTGATTCCGTTCGACACCATCCCCCGCATCATCCCCGCCGCCGAATGGGCGCAGATGCAGACGGGCCTGGTGCAGCGCGTGCAAGCCTTGAACATGTTTATCCATGATATTTATCATGAGCAAAACATCATCAAGGCGGGCATCATTCCTGCCGAGCAAATCTACAAGAATGCCCAGTACCGCCCGGAAATGCAGGGCATTTCCGTCGCCTCCGACATTTACGCCCACATCGCCGGCGTCGACATCGTGCGCGCGGGCCAGGGCGAATTCTATGTGCTGGAAGACAATCTGCGCGTGCCGTCCGGCGTATCCTATATGCTGGAAGACCGCAAGATGATGATGCGGCTGTTCCCGGAACTGTTCGCGCGCAACCGCATCGCGCCCGTCGACCATTACCCGGACATGCTGCTCGACAACCTGCGCTCCGTCGCGCCCATGGGCGTCGATGACCCCACGGTCGTCGTCATGACGCCCGGCATGTACAACTCCGCCTATTTCGAGCACGCCTTCCTGGCCCAGCAGATGGGCGTGGAACTGGTGGAAGGCAAGGATCTGTTCGTCAACGACAATTCCGTCTACATGCGCACGACGCGCGGTCCTAAGAGAGTCGACGTGATCTACCGCCGTGTGGACGACGACTTCCTCGACCCGCTGGCCTTCCGTTCCGACTCGTCCCTGGGCGTGCCGGGCCTGCTGTCCCTGTACCGCGCCGGCCGGGTGACTCTGGCGAACGCCATCGGCACGGGCGTGGCCGACGACAAGTCGATCTATCCTTTTGTACCCGACATGATCAAGTTTTATCTTTCGCAAGAGCCGATACTCAACAACGTACCCACATACCAGTGCCGCAAGAGCGCCGATTTGTCCTACGTGCTGGCGAACCTGGCGCAACTTGTCGTCAAGGAAGTGCATGGCGCGGGCGGCTACGGCATGCTGGTGGGGCCGGCGTCCAGCGCCGCGCAAATCGAGGATTTCCGCCAGCGCCTGCTGGCCAATCCGGGCGGCTACATCGCCCAGCCGACCTTGGCACTGTCCGCCTGCCCCACGTATGTCGAAGCCGGCATTGCGCCGCGCCACATCGATTTGCGCCCATTCGTGCTATCCGGCAAGACGATTTCCATGGTGCCCGGCGGCCTGACCCGCGTGGCGCTCGGTGAAGGCTCGCTGGTGGTCAACTCCTCGCAGGGAGGCGGCACCAAGGACACCTGGGTACTGGAAGCCACTTCCGCTTTTGCAGGAGAGAAAACATGCTGAGCCGCACCGCCGATCATTTGTTCTGGATGGCCCGCTACACGGAGCGGGCGGAAAACACGGCGCGCATGCTCGACGTCAACATGCAGACCTCCATGCTGCCCCAGTCCGAGCAGGACGCGGAGCAAGGCTGGCGCGCCACCCTGGGTATTTCCGAGCTGCAAAGCGCGTACGACCACAAATATGGCAGTTTCCACACGCGCGACGTGCTCGACTTCATGGTGCGCGACCCGAACAACCCGTCGTCCATCCTCGCCTGCCTGACGGGGGCGCGCGAAAACGCCCGCGCCGTGCGGGGGACTTTGACGACGGAAGTGTGGGAAATCCAGAACGCCACCTGGCTCGACATGCAGAAGCGTTTGAAAAGCAATCTGCTGGAAACGGATCCCAGCCAGTTCTTCGAGTGGGTCAAGTACCGCTCGCACCTGTCGCGCGGCGTCACTTTAGGCACCATGCTCAAGGACGAGGCCATCCACTTCATTCGCCTGGGCACCTTCCTTGAGCGGGCCGACAACACGGCGCGCATCCTCGACGTGAAATTCCACGGCGCGCGCGACACGTCGAAAGACATCACCCAGCGCGACTTTTATTACTGGGCGGCCCTGCTGCGCTCCGTCTCGGGCTTCGAGATCTACCGCAAGGTCTACCGCGACGTGATCACCCCGGAACGGGTGGCGGAATTGCTGATGCTGCGCGGGGACATGCCCAGGTCGCTCCTGGCCTGCATGGATGACGTGGTGGAAAACCTGAAACATATCCGCAACGATGTCTCGGCCGATACGGAGCGCTTCGCCGGCAAATTGCACGCGGAACTGAAATTCGGCCATATCGACGACATCATGAAGGCGGGCTTGCATCTGACCCTGACGGAGTTTCTAGAAAACATCAATGACCTGGGCAACCGGGTCAGCCGCGACTTCCTTGTTCCCTTGGCGGCCTGATGCAGCTCACCATCCGCCACGAAACCCATTACGCCTACAGTGCGCCGCTGGCCTACACCATCCAGCAGCTGCATCTGACGCCGCGTATCGAACCGCAGCAGCGGGCCCTGTCCTGGCAAATCACGACGCCGGGCCAGTGCCACGCCTACACGGATGCCTACGGCAACTTGTCGCACATGCTGACGATTAACGGCAGCCATCACTCCCTGAGCCTGGTGGCGCATGGCGTGGTGGAAACCATCTACCCGCACAAGGGACGGCTGAACCTGATCGATACCCTGTCGCCGCTGTTGTTTACCATGCCGACGCCGCTGACGCAGGCCGATCCCGCCATCCTCGACCTGGCGGCCGCCAGCCTGCCGGACCGGAGCGTGACCGCGGGCACGGGCCATCTGCTGCGCCTGGCCGAGCACATCGTCGGCAAGGTCGCGTATGAAAGCGGCGCCACCATGGTCACCACGACGGCCGGCGACGCGCTGGCCCTGGGACGCGGCGTGTGCCAGGATCACGCCCACCTGTTCCTCGCCTGCTGCCACGCCTGGGGCATCCCGGCACGCTATGTGTCCGGCTATATCGATCCGGGCACGACAGGGCACGCGGCCAGCCATGCCTGGGTCGACGCGTGGGCCGAAGACACGGATTTCGCGGGCTGGGTCAGCATCGACGTCACGCATGCGCGGCTGATGACGGATGCGTATTGCCGCCTGGCCATCGGGCGCGATTACGATTCGGCGGCCCCCGTGCGCGGCGTGCGCCAGGGTGGCGGCACGGAAACGTTAAGAGTCGATGTGCAGATCGTGCCCGTGTAAACAGGCAGGAATGAGGCTGGCCGGGCCTTGCCGGCGGTATGCCGGGCCCGGCTGGTGTAAAATGCTTCCCCTTTTGATTTGATTTACGACGATGACTTATTGCATAGGCATGCGCCTGAACGAAGGCCTGGTCTTCCTGTCCGACTCCCGCACCAACGCCGGCGTGGACCAGGTGGGCACCTTCCGCAAGATGAGCGTGTTCGAAAACCCGGGCGACCGCATGCTGGTCCTGATGACGGCCGGCAATTTGTCGATCTCGCAGGCGATCCGCCAGATCGTTTCCGAACACGTGGATGCGGACGGACGCAGCATCTGGAACGTGGCCAGCATGTACGATGCGGCCCGTATCGTTGGCGAAGCCGTGCGCACCGTGCACCTGCGCGAAGCGAAAGCCCTGGCCGACTGCGGCATCGATTTCAACGTCAGCATCATTCTGGGCGGGCAGATAGGCGCCGAGCGCTGCCGCCTGTTCCAGGTGTATTCGGCCGGCAATTTCATCGAATCGCACGATGAAAACACGTATTTCCAGATCGGAGAAGCGAAATATGGCAAGCCCATCATCGACCGGGTCGTCAATCCGTTCACGCGCCTGGACGAGGCGGCCAAGTGCGCGCTGATCTCCATGGATTCGACCTTGCGCTCGAACATTTCCGTCGGCTTGCCGCTCGACCTGCTCGTCTACGAGACAGGCAGCCTGGCCGTCACGCGCTTCGTCACCATCGATGAAAAGAACCAGTATTTCCGCATGATCCGCGACACGTGGGGCGAACAATTGAAACATGTGTTCGAAGGCATCGTCGATCCCGTGTGGAATGCGGCGCCCGAGACGACGACGAACGTGCTGTCGTCCGCCAACATGCACAGCAAGCCCGTGCGCGTGACCATCCCCGAACACGTGAGCCGCGGCGGGCTGACCGTGGCGCCCCTGCAATCGCTGGCGCAGCAGTTCAGCGACGACAAGCAGCATTGACCGGCCACAGGCCCGCTGTGCGCGCCGCTGGACAAGTCGCTTTTCGCGTGCTTTTATGGCAATATGGATTGACATTTAATCCAGATTGACCTGAAAGGCAGGTGGCGCATGGACTTGATCACTTCCGCTGTCGTGGCGGCCATCGGGCATGGCGCGCCCGGCCACGCGCCCGAAGCCGTCGCCAGCCACTATGAGCGGCTCAAGCAGGCCATCGCCAAGTTCGACAGCGCCGCCGCCATCCTGGCCGCCATCGCCGCGCTGGAAGCCGAGCCTGCCAATACCCAGTTGCAACTGGCCCTGTCGGCCGCCCTGGCTAGCGCGAAAGTGCCGGACGACATGGAAACTTTGTTTGCCGCGCAAGGCTTGCTCGACGCGGTGCAGCGGCCTTTGCCCCAGGTACCCGACGTGGAAGCCGCGCCCGCCCCGGCCGATAAAGGCGCCGTCGTGTCGAACTATGCCGTCGTCAAAGTGTATTTCGCCACGGACCGCCAGCGCGACGTGGGCAAGCCGCCGGCCCAGCGCTTCAGCGGCGAACGCAACATCCTGGGAGGCAATGGCCCGCTCAGCTATGGCAGCTGCGACATCAGCATCCCCCGCGACCACCGCATGGGCCAGCTGGAATCGCCATCGCTGTGGCGCCTGGAATTTCGCGACGACCCGGCCAAGCACGTGGTGGTGCTGTCCGCCGAGGTGCAGGACCGCGACAATTTCTTTGCCGCACTCAAAACCCAGATCCGCGCCTCGGCCGATAAAAGCGCCTTTGTCTTCGTGCACGGCTACAACGTGAGTTTCGAGGATGCGGCGCGGCGCACGGGACAGATGGCCTATGACCTCGGTTTCGATGGCGCGCCCGTGTTCTACAGCTGGCCGTCGCGTGGCGAAGTGGCCGGCTACACCATCGATGAAAACAATATCGAATGGAGCACGCCCCACATCACGGCCTTCCTGGCCGACTTTCTCGCCAACACGGACGCGGCGCAAGTCTATCTGGTGGGACACAGCATGGGCAGCCGGGGCCTGGCGCGGGCCGTGGCCGACTTGCTGGCCGCGCAGCCGCAGCTGGCGCAAAAGATCACGGAAATCATCCTCTCCGCACCCGATATCGACGCGGCCATCTTCAAGCACGATATCGCGCCGAAACTGGCCGGCGCGCGCAACCCCGTCACTTTGTATGCCTCGTCGCAAGACCTGGCGCTGGCCGCCTCGAAGGCCGTGCACGGCTACGCGCGCGCGGGCGACAGCGGCGCCGGCATGCTGATCGTGGCGGGCGTGGAAACCATCGACGCGACCGGGGTCGACACGAGCTTCATGAAACACACGTATTTCGCGGAAAAGCGCTCCGCCCTGTCCGACATGTTTTATCTGATACGCAACCATGCGCGCGCCGACCAGCGCTTTCTCGACCCCGTCGACACGGCGGCCGGCCGCTATTGGACGTTCAAACCGTGACGCCGTTCCATCGGGAGCGGCACGCATGCTAAGATACGGCCCATAGGGTGGCAACAGGCACGGCGATGACGCCGCCAGCCGATCCCCCGCAAGCAGGCCTATCATGTTGACATCATCTTCTACACCGCAAGCCGAATCGCTGATCCGCAACACCAACGCCCGCGTCACCAAGACGCGCGTGAAGGTGCTCGACTTTTTAATGGCGCAAAGCCGTTCGCTGACCCACCATGAAATCCAGCAGGCGCTGTCGCAGGACAGCGATATCGATTCCGTCACCCTGTACCGGGTACTGGAATGGCTGACGGAAAATGAACTGGTGCATCGCATCGCCGGCGCCGACCAGGTGTGGCGCTTCAGCGCGGGCGCCGGCCACCAGGCGCACGAGCACGCGCACTTCCAGTGCACCAAATGCGCGAACGTTACCTGTTTCAACGAAGTCAAGCTGCCGCCGCCCGTGCTGTTGCCGGAAGGTTTCAGCGGCGGCGAAGTCGATTACCTGATCAAGGGCCTGTGCCCGCGCTGCAAATAGCGGGTGTCACTTGAGCAGCAAGGCCAGGTGATGCTCGTCATAAAATAGTTCGCCCACGCGCATCGAGCGCGGCTCCGTGCCATAGGCGATAAATCCCAGCGATTCATACAGCCGCAAGGCGGCATTGTTTTCCGCATTCACGCTCAAGTGCACTTGCATGATGGCAGGGTCCATCTCGCCCTGTTCGATGCAGGCGTTCACGAGGCGCCGCGCCACGCCCTTGCCCCGCTGCGTCACATCGACAAACACGCCCCATAGCAAGGCCTTGTGCGACAACTGGCGCATCCTTTCGCGCTGCAATCCGGCAAAACCGACGAGACGTTCGCCATCGAAGGCGCCAAAGCCGCGCTGAAAGGCGCCCCCGGCAATGCGCTGCGCATGTTCTTGCGGCGTGCGCGCCAGCTCATCCTCGCGCGACGAGGAAAACGAGCTGGGCGAATCGAGGATGGCGCGCAGGCGCAGCGCGCAAAAGGCGGGGGTGTCTGCTGGCGTCAGCAGGCGGATGACGATCTCGGGTGCGGGCATGGTGGAATCCGGCAGTTTTTTTCCATTATACCCACGCCTCCAGCTCAGGCACGCACGCGGCGCAATCCCAGCAAGGTCCAGCCGTACAGGGCCGCCATCAGCAATACCATGGCCGCGCCCAGCGCCGCCGTCCAGCTTTCCGGCAAGCTCCACGCCGGGTCAAGCTTGCCGGCCGCCATGGTGCCAGCCATGGCCACGCAGATGGCGACGATGGGCCAGCCCAGGCGGCGCCGGAACGCACGCACGATCTCTGCCTGGCCCGTGCGCATGACCTTTGCCGTGACCCAGCCATCGAAGGTATCCGTCACGCCCATGCCCACGGCAAACACCAGACCGGTCAGCAAGGCCGGCTGCATGCCGCCCAGCGCGACGGCCGCATAGCCCCAGGCAGCCGCCTGCAGGGCCGTGTCGAAGACCAGCGCGAACAGCATGCCGACAAGGATGGCGGCCAGCGGCCCCGATGCGCCCCGCAGCGAGCGCGGCAGCAGCCGGCCGCGCACCTCGGCCAGTTGCGCGCCAGCCAGCAAGCTGCGCGCATTCATGGCGGCAATGAGCAGCAGCAAGGCGATCGGCAGCCATTCCAGCCAGCCGAACACGGCCTCCGACGGTGTAAATTGCTGCGACGCCACGGCGGCGACAGCCACGATGGCCAGCACGGTGACGCCATGCCCCAGCGCAAACAGCGCACCCATCCATGGTGCCCAGCGCGGCGCGGCGGCCTGGCTGCGCAGGGTCAATCCATCGACGGCGGCCAGGTGGTCCGGTTCCAGACCATGGCGCATGCCAAGGAGAAAGATCAGCGCCAGGGCGGGCAAGCCCGCTTCCACGCTCATGCCGCCACCTCGCTTACGCTGGCCAGCACGCAACGGTCCAGGCCCCGGATCAGCATATCCTGCGGCAAGTCGCGGCCGATAAAGATGATCTTGCTGGCGCGCGTCTCGCCGTCGCGCCACGGCGCGCCCAGCTCCGAGCCCATCAGCATGTGCACGCCCTGGAACACGGCGCGGCAATCCAGATCGGCCACGTGCAAAATGCCCTTGTAGCGCATCAGCTGGGTGCCGAACAGCTGCACCACGGCATCGAGGAAATTTTCCACCTGCAGCAGATCGAGGGGCTGGGACTGGTGGTAGACGAACGATTGCACGCCGTCGCCATGGCGGTGGCCCATTTCCCCTAGGAAATCCGGCTCCAGCTCGACGATGGCGTTCAAGTTGAAGCCACGGATGTTCAGGATGTCGCGCAGCGGCACATTGCCGAAGCTCACTTTCTGTATGCCGGCGCGGCCATTGATGGCGACCAGGCGCTGGCGCAGCGCGGCCAGCTCGTCCTTGCTGACCAGGTCCGTCTTCGACAGCAGGATGCGGTCGGCAAAGCCCACCTGCTCCTGCGCTTCCTTGTGCCCCGTCAATTGCTGCTGCGCATGGCGTGCGTCGACCACCGTCAAAATGGCGTCGAGCATGTAGTACTCGCTGACGGCCGGTTCCGCAAAGAAGGTTTGCGCCACGGGACCAGGCGCGGCCAGGCCCGTCGTTTCGATGATCACGTGGTCGAACGCGATGGTTCCGGCTTGACGCTTGGCCTGCAATTCGCCCAGGATGCGGATCAGATCGCCACGCACGCTGCAGCAGATGCAGCCATTGTTCATTTCCACGATCTGCTCGTCGCTGTCTTGCACCAGCAAGCCATGGTCGATGCTTTCGGCGGCGAACTCGTTTTCGATCACGGCGATGCGCACGCCGTGATCGCCCTGCAATATGCGCTTGAGCAAGGTGGTTTTCCCGCTGCCGAGAAAACCCGTGATGATGGTAACGGGGATCAGTTCTGTCATGTTGTGTTCCTGTTAAAGTTAGTCTTCGACTTCTTCCATGCGCTGCCATTGGGGGAACGGGTCGGGCAGCTTGCGCCAGGCGGCCATGCCCTGGCGCGTTTCCGTGTAGTTAAGTTGGCATTTCCTCAAGTCCGCCTCGATGGCGGCCTGGTCCATGTCCTGGCCGATGAAGACAAGCTCCTGGTAGCGGTCGCCATACATCTCGCTCCAGCCCGCTTTAACTTCCGCCAGCGAGGCCGCATCCGTTGGCCAGCGCTCCTTGGGCACGGACGCCCACCACAGGCCCACGGGTTCAATATTCATCAGCTTGCCCGCGCCGGACAGGCTGGCCACCCATTCGGGACGGCTGGCCAGCCAGAAATAGCCCTTGCTGCGCACCACGCCCTTGATCGGCTGGGCAATGTAATCGTGCAGGCGCTGCGCATGGAACGGCTCTTTCGCGCGGTAAACAAAGCTGCTGATGCCATAGGTGTCCGTCTCCGGCGTGTGCACGCCTGCCAGCTCCTGGGCCCAGCCCGGCATGGCGGCCGCCTGCTCCAGGTCGAACAGATTCGTGCCCAAGATGGCATCGAGCGGCACGACGGACTGGTTGGTTTCGATGATGCACGCGCCGGGATTGAGGGCCTTGATGACAGCCAGCACGCGCAGGCGCTCGGCCGCATCGACCATGTCGACCTTGTTAAGGACAATGACATTGGCAAACTCGATCTGTTCCGTGAGCAAGTTTGCCAGCTGGCGGTCGTCGCCCTCGCCCGCGATCTCGCCGCGCTGCTCCAGGCTGTCTTCGCTGTGGAAATCGTTGAGCAGGTTGGCGCAGTCGACGACGGTGACCATGCAGTCGATGCGCGCCACGTCGTTCAGGCTGTCGCCGTGCTCGTCTTCGAAGTCGAAGGTGGCGGCCACTGGCATCGGCTCGCCCACGCCCGTCGATTCGATCAACAGGTAATCGAAGCGGTCTTCCGCGGCCAGGCGCCGCACTTCCAGCAACAGATCGTCGCGCAGGGTGCAGCAGATGCAGCCGTTCGACATTTCCACGAGTTTTTCTTCCGTGCGCGACAGGGCCGCGCCAGCCGCTGCGGCGCCATCCCTGACAAGCGAGGCGTCAATATTGACTTCGCTCATGTCGTTGACGATGACGGCCACGCGCTTGCCTTCGCGGTTGCGCAAGATGTGGTTGAGCAAGGTGGTCTTGCCGGCGCCGAGAAAGCCGGACAGGACGGTGACGGGGAGTTTGCGCTGGGTCATGAGTATCTTTCGGATGGGCAATTGAGGGAAACAATAGACCTTGGATTTTAAATGCAAGTCTATTGCGTTTGAATTATAATGCAGCTAAGTTGCATTTGTGCAGCAATCTTTGCCAGCCTGACTCCCGAAAGAATTCCATGCTCCACCTCGCCTCACTGACCTATGGCTATGATCCAGCCAGCCCCGTGCTCGACATCGCCGACTTCCACCTGCCCGCCGGGCGGCACGCGCTGCTGCTGGGGCCATCCGGCTCCGGCAAATCGACCTTGTTGCATTTGCTGGCGGGCATCCTGGCGCCCCAGGCGGGCCGCCTCGACGTGGCGGGCACGTCCCTGCCCGGCCTCACACCGCGCCAGCGCGACAGCTGGCGCGGCCGCGTCATCGGCTTGCTGCCCCAGCAACTGGCGCTCGTGCCAAGCTTGAACGTGCTCGATAATGTCTTGCTGCCCGCCTACGCCAGCGGCCAACGGCCCGATCGGGCCCGTGCGGCCAGCCTGCTGGGACAGCTGGGCCTGGCTGGCAAGCTCGATGCCTATCCGTATGCCTTGAGCGGCGGCCAGCGGCAACGGGCCGCCATCGCGCGCGCGCTCTTCATGCGCCCGCAACTGATACTGGCTGACGAACCGACGGCCAACCTCGACGACGACGCCTGCGCCGCCGTCGTGCACCTGCTGGCCGGGCAAGCCGCGCAGGCCCGCGCCTCGCTGGTGATTGCCAGCCACGATGCGAGGGTACTGGCCGCCTTGCCCGATGCGCTCGTGCTGCGCCTGCCAGGTACGCGGGTGACGGCATGAACGCGGCCACCCTGGCCTGGCGCGCCCTGCGCCACAAGCCGCTGGCGTCCAGCCTGAACCTGCTGCTGGTGGCCATCGGCATCGCCATGATGACCTTCATACTCGGCGTATCCAGCCAGCTGGAAGAACACGCCGAACGCGATGCGCAAGGGATCGACCTCGTGGTGGGCGCGAAAGGCTCGCCCTTGCAACTGATCCTGTCGTCCGTGTATCACGCCGATATTCCGACCGGCAACATTCCCGACAGCGCGCTGGCGGCGCTGGCCGCGCAGCCGCTGGTGCAATCGGCGATCCCGCTCGCGCTAGGCGACAATTTCCACGGTTTTCGCATCGCCGGCAGCACCACGGCGCTGCTGGGCCACTATGGCGCGCACCTGGCGCAAGGCAAGTTGTTCACGCAGCCGATGCAAGCCGTGTTCGGCGCCCAGGCGGCCCGCGAAACGGGCGCCACCCTCGGCGCCCGCTTTGCCGGCTCGCACGGCCTGGCTTCCGGCGGCGAAGTGCACGACCACGCCCCCTACACGGTGACGGGTATTTTGATGCCCACGGGCACCGTGCTCGACCGATTGATCATCACGCCTGTCGCTTCCGTGTGGCAAGTGCACGAAACGGACCCCGATGAACCGGTGGCGGCCGCACCTGAACGCGAACTGACGGCCGTGCTGGTGCAATACGCGTCTCCTTTGGCCGCCATCAGCCTGCCGCGCTGGGTGAATGGGCAGCCGCGCCTGCAAGCGGCCCAGCCCGCTTTCGAGGCGGCACGGCTGTTCAATTTGCTGGGCGTCGGCATCGATGTGTTGCGGGCAATTGCCGCCGGCGTGCTGCTGGTGGCGGCCCTGTCGCTGTTCGTGGCCCTGTACGGCGCGCTGGAAGAGCGCAAGACTGACCTGGCCATCCTGCGCACCTTGGGCGCCTCGCCCGCAAAACTGCTGCGTTTGCTGCTGGCGCAAGGCTTGCTGCTGTCCTTGACGGGCGCGGCGCTAGGCTGGCTGCTGGGCCATGCCGGTGTTGGCTTGCTGGAATCGATGCAGCAACTGAATCTGCAAGCGTGGCGCGTCGCGCCCGGTGAAGCGTGGTTGCCCGTCATCGCCGTGGCCGTCGGCTTGCTGGCCGCCGCCATTCCCGCCGCGCGCGCCTACCGCACCGATATCGCCGCCACCCTGGCGCGCCCCTGAAAGGAAAAAAATGTTGAAAATCATGATCTTGAGCGCTGGACTGCTGCTGGCCGGATCTGCCTGCGCCGCCCCCGCCGACGAGCCACCCTCGTTCTTCGCTCCCTTGACGGACTTGCCCGGCGTCGTGTCGTGGAAACTGCTGGGCCAGGCCACCACCGTCAAGGGAAAAAAAGGCCGCATGGTGCCGAAATACACGCCGGAAATCAGCGCACTCGACAACACGGACGTGAAAGTGCAAGGTTTCATGATGCCCTTGGAACCGGGGCAAAAGCAGAAACACTTCCTGCTGACAATCACCTCGGCCAGCTGCCCATTTTGCCTGCCGGCCGGCCCGGAGGGCGTGGTGGAGATCAAAAGCCGCACAGCCGTGAAATTCAGCTATGCGCCCTTCATCGTGCAAGGCAAGCTGAAAGTGCTGGCCAGCGACCCCATGGGCTTGTATTACCGCATGACGGACGCGGCCGTGGTGCCGCAATGACGCGCTGGCCGGCGCTATTGCTGTTGCTGGCCGGCCAGGCAACTGCCGCGCCGTTGTCCTTTGACTTGGCCCGGCTCGATGGCGATGGCCGCCTGAAGCTCGGCCAGTTCCAGGGCCAGGCCGTGGTGCTGAACTTCTGGGCCAGCAACTGCCAGCCGTGCATCCGGGAACTGCCGATATTGAATGCCCACGCCGCCCGCCAGCCCGGCTTGCCCTTCATCGGCATCGCCATGGACACGCGGGCGGCCGCGCAAGCGTTCCTGCGGCAGCATCGGGCCAGCTATCCCCAGGCCCTGGCTTCGTCCACTCTCCTGCCCATCTTTGGCAATCAAATCAAGGGCTTGCCGTACACAGTGATTCTGACTTCTCAACATCGAATCTGCACGCGGCGCCTGGGCCCCATCGATGCGGCCTGGCTGGCCAAGGCCCTGGCCACCTGCGCGTAAGCCTGTATCCATGCGCCTTGCACGGCTGTCATCGCCGCGTCACATGGCGGCGTTACAGTCGCGTCCTTTGAATCTTTCCGAGGGCGGTAATGAAAACAAATAGGGTCATGCTGGCGGCGCTGGCAAGTGCGGGTCTCGTTGCTTGCAACGGCAGTTCGAATACGGCGCCGGCCATTCCCGAGGGCACGACGGTCACCGTGGCATTGCTGGAAACCACCGATATCCACTCGAACGTCTTGAGCTATAACTATTATGCGCTGGCCGAAGACACGAGCCTGGGCCTGGAGCGCACGTCGACCCTGATCCAGGCGGCGCGCGCGGAAAATCCGAACAACGTGCTGCTTGACGATGGCGACGTCATCCAGGGCACCTTGCTGGCCGACCTGCAGGCTGTGGCCGCGCCAGTGCCGTGCAGCGGCACCCTGGCCGTGCACAAGGCAATGAACGCGCTGAAGTACGACGCGGGCGGCATGGGCAACCATGAATTCAACTACGGCTTGTCTTACCTGAGCCAGATCACCAACACGGATTTCGGCATTCCCGGCGTGGCCAAGCCGACGGGCACGTGCGGCGCGCCCGCCTTCCCTTCCGTACTGAGCAATGTTGTCGGCGTGTCCAGCGGCAAGCCCATCTTCCAGCCCTACACTGTGCTGCCGCGCGACTTCGCCGCCACGGCGCCCGATGGCAGCAAGCTGACCGTCAAAATCAATGTGGGCGTGCTGAGCTTTGTGCCGCCGCAAATCCTTGAATGGGACCAGAAAGTACTCGCTGGCAAGGTCAGCGTGACGGGCGTGCAGGAAGCGGCAAAACAGTACGTGCCGGAATTGCGCAACAAGGGCGCCGACCTCGTCGTGGCCCTGTCGCATGGCGGCCTGGACACGAGCGCCTACAGCCCGAAGATGGAAAACGGCAGCTATCATTTGACCACCACGGGCATCGACGCGCTGATGATCGGCCACTCGCATCTGATCTTCCCGAAAGGCAAGGAAGTAGGCGCGGCCGCGCTGGACGCCTCGTTTGCCGCTTTCCCCGCCAGCGCCAAGATCGACGCCGTCAACGGTTTCGTCAATGGCGTGCCGACCGTCATGGCGCAAAGCTGGGGCCGCCGCCTGGGCATCATCAAGCTGACGATGGTGTATCAGGGTGGAAAATGGGTGGTGCAGTCGGCCAAGACGACGGTGGAATCGCGGGGCTTCAAGTACACGGATGGCACGACCCTCGTGAAAGCCGACCCGGCCATCGCACCGCTCGTTGCCACCGAGCACGCGGCCACCATCGCCTACGCCAAGCAGCCGCTGGGCATCAGCACGGATTTCGAGATGTCGGCCTATTTCGCGCTGGTGGGCGACGTGAGCGCCATCCAGCTGGTCAACCAGGCGCAGCTCGACTACGTGAAGAATTTCATCGCCACCAGCACGGACGCCACCTTGTCCAGCTACAAGAATATCCCCGTCATCTCGTGCAGCGCGCCATTCAAGGCGGGCCGCAACGGACCGTCCGACTTCACGGACGTGGCCGCGGGCGCGACGCCGGCCGCACCGGTCGGCTTGCAAGTGCGCAATCCGGGCGACTTGTATTTGTATAGCAATAACAACCTGCAAGCCGTCAAAATCAAGGGATCGGACTTGAAAGCATGGCTGGAAACGTCGGCCAGGCAATTTGCCCAGATCGACCCAAGCACCACGGTCGAGCAGGACCTGGTGCCGTCGTATGGCACGATCTACAACTATGACGTGTTCTATGCGGAAAACAATGCGCTGACGTACCAGATCGACGTGACGAAAAAGCCGGGCAGCCGCATCGTCAACCTCACGTACAAGGGCGCGCCCGTGGCCGACGGCGATGACTTCATCGTTGCCACCAACGACTACCGCGCCGGTGGCGGCGGCGCCGTGCCTGGCATCGACGGCAGCAAGACCATCATCAAGTCGCCCGATGCGAACCAGGCCGTGGTCAGCAACTACCTGGCGTCGCTCAGCACCAAGGGCGGCAAGGTGACGTTGGCGGCCAATGGCAGCGCGCGCAGCTGGAGCTTCGTCAAGACGGCCACGGCCGGCCCCGTGATCCTGCGCTCGGCACCGGGCCATTTGGCGCTGGCGCAAGGCAGCGGCATCGCCAACGTGGCGGCCGAAGGCGGCCTCGACGCCAGCGGTTTCGCCAAGTACCGCATCGACCTGAGCAAATAAGGTCCACAGGCCGGGACTGCGACAGTTCCGGCCTGTCTTGATGAAAGGTGATCAATATGAAACATGCACTATCCCTTCCTGCCGTCGTGCTGGCCCCTGTCCTGGCCACTATCCTGGCCGCCTGCCAGTCGTCGCCACCGCCCACGGCTGCCGAAATCGAAGCCGTCGCCATGCATGCGCGCCAGGCGGGCGACCACCAGGCCGAGCGCCGTGTGCGCAGCTGGGCCAGCAAGGACATGCCCGTCGCCGAGCGCGAACTGGCGCTGATTTACCAGCCCCGTCCCGAACGCCGCGCCGATGCCTTGAGCCTGTTCGAACAGGCGGCCCGCGCCGGCGACACGGAAGCGGCATTCGAGCTGGGCCAGATGCTGCGCGCGGCTACGCCCGACCAGGCCTGGCTGTGGTACCGGCAAGCGGCGCAGCAAGGCCACGCCAAGGCGGCACTGATGCTGGGCCTGCTGGCGGCAAATGGCGAAGGCGTGCCGCAAGACCCCGTGATCGCCGCACACTGGCTGGCCAAGTCGAGCGAGCTGGGCAATCCGCACGCCATGTTTTTGCTCTACAACGCCTACCGCGAGGGCCGCGGCGTGCCGCGCGACCTGGCCAAGGGCCATGCGCTGCTGGAAGAAGCGGCCCACCACGAATACCCGCCCGCCATCCAGGAACTGGCCATGACGGTGCAAGCGGACGACGCGCTGCGCGCCAGCCACCTGATGAAGGAAGCGACGGAGCACCGGCATAATAATTGGAACAAGTTTTAAAAACTGGGCAAAAGGCCAGTGGCGTGATCGAAGCCTGCCTTTATATACTTGCAACTTGCAAGCGTGCGGGAGCGGCAGCTATTCAGCGCTTATGATGCAAGGACGCCGGCTGAGCTTGCTCGGGCGGAGTGGCAAACCATCCCGCACAAAAAAGTTTACACTGGTTTGCATTTTAGAAATTTTACTCTGGACCAGCCCCGGTGAGTGTTCATTCAACCCAGCCAGTGTTTGAGTAGCGCCGGTGCGTCCATTGCTCTGCCTAGCCATGAAAGAAAGAGTCCAATGAAAAAGCTGACCACCGCCTTTGGCGCGCCTGTTCCCGACAACCAGAACATCCAGACGGCCGGTCCACGCGGCCCCGCCCTGCTGCAAGATGTGTGGTTCCTGGAAAAGCTGGCCCACTTCGACCGCGAAGTCATCCCCGAGCGCCGCATGCATGCCAAGGGTTCCGGCGCGCACGGCACGTTTACCGTCACGCATGACATCACGCGCTACACGCGGGCAAAAATCTTTGGCGAAGTGGGCAAGAAAACGCCGATGTTCGCGCGCTTTTCCACGGTGGCCGGCGAACGGGGCGCGGCGGACGCGGAACGCGACATCCGCGGCTTCGCCCTGAAGTTCTACACGGAAGAAGGCAACTGGGACCTGGTCGGCAACAATACGCCCGTCTTCTTCATGCGCGACCCCTTGAAATTTCCCGATCTGAATCACGCCATCAAGCGCGACCCGCGCACGGGCTTGCGCAGCGCCAACAGCAACTGGGATTTCTGGACTTCGCTGCCCGAAGCCTTGCACCAGGTCACGGTGGTGATGAGCGACCGTGGCTTGCCGCGCAGCTTCCGCCACATGCATGGCTTCGGCAGTCACACTTTCAGCTTCCTGAATGCGCAAAACGAGCGTTTCTGGGTCAAGTTCACCTTCAAGACCCAGCAAGGGATTCAAAACCTGACGGATGCCGAAGCTGAAGAACTGGTCGGCAAGGACCGCGAAAGCTCGCACCGCGACCTGTACGAGAGCATCGAAAACAAGGATTTCCCCCGCTGGACCCTGTACGTGCAGATCATGCCAGAAAAAGAGGCAGGCACGTATCACCTCAACCCGTTCGACCTGTCGAAAGTGTGGCCGCACGGCGACTATCCACTGATCGAAGTGGGCGTGCTGGAACTGAACCGCAATGCCGACAACCACTTCGCGGAAGTGGAACAGGCAGCCTTCAACCCGGCCAACGTGGTGCCCGGCATCAGCTTTTCGCCGGACAAGATGTTGCAAGGCCGCTTATTCTCGTATGGCGACGCGCAGCGCTACCGCCTCGGCGTCAATCACAGCCATATCCCTGTCAACGCGCCGAAATGCCCGTTCCACAGCTACCACCGCGACGGCCAGATGCGCGTCGACGGCAATATGGGCGGCACCCTGGGCTATGAACCGAACAGCGAGCAGGAATGGGCCGAGCAGCCCGATTTCCGCGAGCCGCCATTGAGCATCGAAGGCGCGGCCGACCATTGGAACCACAGAGTTGACGAGGATTACTATTCGCAGCCGCGCGCCCTGTTCCGCCTGATGACCGCGGCGCAGCAGCAAGCCTTGTTCGACAACACGGCGCGCGCCATCTCGGGCGCGTCCGAGCAAGTCAAGCAACGCCACATCGGCAACTGCACCCTGTGCGACCCCGCCTATGGCGCGGGCGTGGCCGAAGCGATCGGCCGCCTGAGCAAATAAGCCAGGCTCAAACCAGGTAAGGCAGGCTCAAACACTGCATGGAAGGCCTGGCAACAGGCCTTCCTCCGCAGCGATCCGCGGCATGGTGGCCAAGCTGCCGGGCCCGCCCCCCTACCAGCGCTGGATATCGATCTGGCCCGTGATGCTCGTTTCCACCGGATAGCCCTCGACCTGCGATGGCACGCGCCGCTTGACGGACGAGTCGCGCAGATACACGACGAGTGCATCCTTGCCCACGGCCGTCTGCCCCAAGCTGACACCTTCCACGCCGTCGATGGCCATCAGCGCCCGCTCGTTGCGACGCTTCGCCGCTTCCAGGCGGCCCTGGGGCGCGGCAGGCGCATATTGCCCCATTCCCCGTCCACTAGCCTCATCCGGTAAGTACGGCATGGCAGCGTCCTCGAAGACGCCATGAGGCGATTGTGCGAATTTACTGTTTGACATGACACACCCTCCTGATGCCTTCCATGATACACCCGGCCATCGGGCGTCGCCGCACCCTTCGCCGGGCACAACCATGCGTGACTGCTGCCCCTCATACCATCATCATCGTGCAAAAAGCAGCGTTATACAAGGACGAGGCGGCGCGACGCCAACGCCACGCCGTGTCCTCGCGGCGTTCAGGTGTACAAATTGATGTCGAGCGCCACCACCACCCGCCGCATCTGGTTGGCAAACGTAATATTGCCGCCGCCGGCAAACAGCAGGCCGACGGGATTGCGCTGCTGGTTCCAGGTCCAGATGGACGAACCGGAATCGCCGCCCGCGCTGAACGCCCCGCTCACGCCCGTGATGGCGATCTGATCCTGGAACAACGCGATCCTGCCGCCACCGTAATTGACGTTGATGGTGGCGCCCAGGCCCGTGATGCGGCCCTGCGTCAATTGCGTCGTGCGGCCGGACTTGCCGACCATCATGCCCAACGCGGGCGCCACCAGCGCATTGCTGATGCGGAAGTACGCGGGCACGCCACCGCTCAGGTAGACCAGTTCGGGACGCACGCGGTCTGGCCAGGCCCAGCCCGTGGCGCAATCGACAAAATTGACGCCGCCACTGAAATTGATGGGCACGAAGCGCTCGAGCACGGCCACCTGGTCTTGCGGACAGCGGCCGCCGTCGATGGGGCCAGGCTGCACGATGCAGTCGTTAAAGACGCCGCCGTTGGAATTGGCCAGCACGTGATTGTTGCTAAGGATCATCAAGCGGCTGTTGCGCGGCGCGCTGCGCCCCACGGCCAGGCAGCCGATGGTGCCGGCCGTGATGCGGAAATGCCCGACCGACACGCCGCCCGGCGCCGGGCGCAAGCGGAAACGATGCGGTTGCGCATCGATCACGCCCGTGACGACGATGTTGACGGGCACCCTGTCGCTGGACACGGCGCGCACGCCCATGGCGCCCACGATGGCGGCCTTGGCGCGGTCCACGGAAGTGGGCTCGGCCACGTACAGGGTCAGGGCTGGCAAGCCCGGTTCGCCGGACGAGCTGTCGCTGGCGCCCTCGCCCAGGCCGATGGACACGCCCTGGATATTGCCGCCGTCGCTGAAGGCATCGGCCGCGCGCACGCCGCCCACCTGGGAGATGGACTGGCGCATGCCGTCTTCGATGCTGCGCTTGATTTCCAGCAATTCCATGCTGACACCGCTCAAGGCGTCGGGCACGTCCGAGACGGACGCGCTCTCGATCGTATTGTCGTCTTCGCCGGGGGCGGAAAATTGGCCGACGGCCTCTTCATCGTCCGCGCTTTGTCCCCTGCCGCTGCCGCCTGGCGGGGCGCTGAAACCATTCTCATTGCCTATCATCATGTTCTCCTCGTGGGTCGTCGCAAGACCAGTGTGGACGGGCCGCGCGGGCCGGTATTGATCTGGATTGAACCGAGCCGACACATGGCTGGCCTATCCCGACGGCGGCAGCGAGGATAAAAATAGTTCCATCGTCAAGGTTGAGCGAGATCAGGCGTGCGGCCAGAGGCGACGCCGTATACTTGACTGGCAGGCTGGAACTGGGCCTGCTTCATGGCAGCAACGGTATGGATGGGGGAACAATGACGAGCCCTGGTATGACACGCCAACCCGACGACGCGCCTGCGGACCAGCATGCCGATTTTGTGCACGGTATGGCGGCATGGGCGGAAAAACATCGCATCAGTCCCTGGCGCGGCAGTTTTGCCGACTTCATCGAGCAAATCCTGCCCGGCCGCGCAGCTCTGCTGACACGCAGCGCGCACCAGTACCTGTGGGACATGATGCGCTGGAACGGCCAGACGGACGATGCCGGGCGCTTCCGCTGCCGTCTGTTCGACGACGAGCTGTTCGGCATTGACGAAGCGATCGACCGGGTCGCCGCCTACTTCAAGGCAGCGGCCGCCGGCTCCGAAGTGGGCCGGCGCATGCTGCTGTTGCTGGGGCCGCCATCGGGCGGCAAGTCGACCATGGTGATCCTGCTCAAGCGGGGGCTGGAAGAGTACAGCCACAGCAGCGAAGGCGCACTGTACGGCATCGCCGGCTGTCCCGTGCACGAATCGCCGCTGCATCTGGTGCCGCACAGCATGCGCGCCGACTTTCGCGCCAGCTATGATGCCGAGCTGCACGGCGAACTGTGTCCCCATTGCCGCGCCCGCCTGGAAGAACAGTACGCGGGCGACTTCCTGCGCATGCCCGTCGAGCGTATCCACCTGTCCGAGGCGGGCCGCTGCGGCATCGGCACCTATGCGCCGCACGATCCCACCACGGCCGACCTGGCCGACCTGGTGGGTTCCGTCGACCTGTCGAAAGTGGCGCAGTACGGCGACGAAGGCGACCCGCGCGCCTGGTCGTGGTCAGGCGCCGTGTATGCGGCCAGCCGCGGCATGCTGGAAATGATCGAGATCCTCAAGGTCAAGCGGGAATTCCTCTACACGCTCGAACACTTCCCGAACCACCACCGGGCGCTGGCGTCGATGGCCAAACTGGGACTGCGCCTGAAAAGCGCGCAACCGGTGGGCGCCCGCTACACGGTCAGCTGCTTTTTCGAGCGCGCCATCGCATTCGCACCGCACGACGTGACGGCGCGCATGGTATATGGCAGCTATCTGCTGTCCACGGGCCAGGATGCGATGGCGCTGGAACAGCTGGACGCTGCCAGCCGCCTGGCGCCCGACCAGCCCACCATCCAGTACAACCTGGGCTTGATGTATGTAAAGAAGAAAGAATACGAGAAGGCCAGCGCGCACGCGCAAAAGGCCTATGCGCTGGGTTTCCCCTTGCCGGGGCTGAAGAACAAGCTGAAGGCGGCGGGCAAGTGGCGCGAGCCGCCGCCGGCGCCCGTCGTCGTGGAGGCGAAGGAAGCGCCGAAAGCGGAAGAACCGGCAATGCCGCCGGTCGACGAACCTAGCGGGGAATGACGGCCGGCCGCTGGGCCACGCTCAGGTGCCCCGCCGGCGACGCGGCCAGCGCGGCGGCCAGGTCGCGCCGCGCTTGCGCCTTGTCTTCCGCCTCGCTGATGTACGCCAGTTCGGCCGGCTGCAGCACGGTAAGAACAAGCAGCATCACCTCGCCATACGGCGTATCGAACGATGAAGGGATGGTGCTCGCGCCCTGGGCCAGCAGCATGCCCACCTGTTCATTCTCGTCTTCGAGGCCCTTGGGCGCGTCTTGCAAGTCCAGCGCCATCGACACGCTGCCGTGGCGCTGCACCAGCAAATCGATGGAACCATGGTCGGCCACGTTCTGGCTGACCTGATAAATCAGATCGAACAGCCACGATGCCTGCACGGGATTGCCGTCGAAGGCGGACAGCGGCGCCTCGATGCACACTTCCAGCAGGTGGCCGCGCGGCACAAACACGTCGTCGTCATCCTCGAACGGATCGCTCAAGCCATCGCTGGCGATGAGAATCGAATCAGGCCGGCGTATCACCCTCCAGGCTTGGCGCAACGATGGCCAGCGCGGGCCACCCATGAAGGCCGGATTGACCAGCGGCGCCAGTACGTCGGCGCCCATTGTGCCCAGGGTGGCATAGAAGGCGTCGCGCGCGGCGCAAGCCGCGGCCAGCATCTGCGCGCCCGCTTCCTTGCCGACGACGGCGTCGTCCGGTTGCGGCACTTGCGGGATAAGGTTTTCAGGCATGAGAGAGTCTACTTGCGGGATAAGGTTTTCAGGCATGAGAGAGTCTTTGAATTAGTCGGCGGGTGGGAAGTCGTGATAATTGCGGGGTAAATACCCCCAGATGCGCGCCACCCGGTCCCGCACCTCGAAATCGAAGCCGATGCGATCGAGCTCCGGCACGATCCACACGCCGTGGTCGATGATTTTCTTTGGCAGCAGCATGGCCACGTGTTCTTCCGAGTACAGGCTGATATCGAACCATTCCACGCCCATGAACGGGAACGGCGGGTGGTAATCCCATTCCGTATCCCAGCGCGAGACATAGCCGGAGACGGAGCCGTAACGGTACGACGGCGCCCAGTCGGTGCGTCCGCGCATGAAGGCCAGCAGCTCGTTCCACTTGCAATCGTTGGCGGCGCCGGCCAGGTTGCGCCGCGCGATATGGCCACGCAGCTTGCGCTTGATGTCGTCGCCGCCGGCGTCGGCCTGCGGCAGGCTGTACGTCACTGATGCCGTCATGCTGGCGTCCCCTCTTCGTCGCTCACGCGGATGTTCGCCCGCAAATCCTCGACCAGCCGCTTGCGGCTGCTCAAGGCGTATTCGATGGGCGAAAAAGGCATGGCGGCCGCCGCATAGGCATCGATCAGCGCATGCATCTGCTGCGCCTGCGCCTGCGACAACAGCGTCTTGCCGCCATTCCCGCTTTGCTGCGCGAGCTTTTCCTGCAGCACCTCTTTCCAGGCGATGTGCGCCTCTGACATGGGATTGGCCACGCACAGGGAAAACGTGCCATTCAAAAAATACGTCCAGGCGCTGTCGGCGCGGGCGCGCAAGCCATCCGCGATCGGCGCACCGCTGTCGTCGAAGCAGTCGCGCAGGCGCCAGGTCGTCAGGTTCAAGGCCGCCAGCGCGGCAGCGTAACGGGATGCAAATTGCGCCTGCAGACGCGCTGGCGCCGTTTGCGCTCCTTCGGCGAGAGCGTGCCGCGCAACAGCGATCCAGGCCAGCTGCGACGGCGGAAAATAGCGGCCGGCACGGGCCCCGGGCGCGGCCATGGCGCCAAAGACGAACGAGCACAGATTGCCGCTGTTGTCGACCACGTACGCAGGCGCGGGAACGAGGCGGGCCTGGATCAAGGCGTCGATGTCCGCCATGGTCATGGCGGCGGCTGCCGACAGCTGCGTCTCGTCCAGATAGTGCTGCGCGAGATAAGTATCGAGTTCCGTCATGCGCGGGCTTCCATGTTGATGATGTTATCTACGCAAACAGGCTTATTTCGCCACCGGCTTGACCTTGGACGCAGCCAGCACGGCGCGCGCGCGGGCCGTGTCGATATCATCGGCCGTGGCCAGCGCCACGCCCATGCGGCGGCGGGCGAACGATTCGGGTTTGCCGAACAGACGCAAGTCGGCGCCCGGCACGCTCAAGGCGTCGGCCACGCCTTCGAAGGCGATGCCTTTCGCTTCCAGCTGGCCGTAGATGACGGCCGAAGCGCCGGGCGAACGCAGCGCCACGTTGACGGGCAAGCCGAGGATGGCTTTCGCGTGCAGCTCGAATTCGCTCTGCACCTGGCTGGCCATGGTGACCATGCCCGTGTCGTGCGGACGGGGGCTCACTTCCGAGAACCACACCATGTCGCCCTTGACGAACAGCTCCACACCGAACAGGCCCAGGCCGCCCAGGTTGTCCGTCACCTTGCGCGCGATGTCGCGCGAGCGCTCGAGGGCCAACGGCGCCATGCGGGCCGGCTGCCACGATTCCACGTAGTCGCCATGCACCTGCAAGTGGCCGATCGGCTCGCAGAACTGCGTTTCGATCTGCCCCGAGGCGCCGACGGCGCGCACGGTCAGCAAGGTAATTTCGTAATCGAAGTCGATGAAACCCTCGACGATGACCCGGCCCGTGTCGACCCGGCTGCCGCTGGCCGCATACGCCCACGCCGCGTCCACGTCTTGCGCGCCATCGAGCTTGGACTGGCCCTTGCCCGACGACGACATCACGGGTTTCACCACGCACGGAAAACCGATCTCCTGGCAGGCAACCTGCAACTCCTGCAGGCTGCTGGCGAAGCGGTATGGCGACGTGGCCACGCCCAGGGTTTCCGCCGCCAGGGTGCGGATGCCTTCGCGGTTCATCGTCAGCACGGCCGCGCGTGCGTTCGGGATGCACGTGATTTGCCCGGCCGCTTCCAGCGCCGCCAGGGTGTCGGTGGCGATGGCTTCGATTTCGGGCACGATCAAATCGGGCTTTTCCAGGTCGATCAGGGCGGCCAGGGCCACGCCGTCGCTCATGTCGATCACGTGCGAGCGGTGCGCCACCGGGTGGCCCGGCGCGTTCGGATAACGGTCGACGGCGATCACTTCCACGCCCAGGCGCTGCAGCGACATGATCACTTCCTTGCCCAGTTCACCGGAACCCAGCAGCATGACCTTGATGGCGGTGGAGGACAGGGGCGTGCCGAAGGTGCGGGGCGCGATGGTGCTGCTGGTGCTAGTGGTCATGGCAGGGTCTGTAGGCAATGGAAAGATGGCTGGGACTATAACAAATGCCGGCCATCTTGGACAGGGCGCACCGCTGCCTGACGGGCCAGGCTAGCCCGCGTACGCCCGCTTGATCTCGTCAATATCGATCTTTTTCATGCCCATCATGGCTTTCATCACGCGCTGGGCCTTGACGGGGTCGGGGTCGCCCAGCAGCTTGACCATGATGGTGGGCACGATTTGCCAGGACACGCCGAACTGGTCCTTGAGCCAGCCGCATTGCTGCGCTTCCGGCGGCCCGCCTTCGGACAGTTGGTTCCAGTAGTGGTCGACTTCGTCCTGGGTTTCGCAATTGACCTGGAACGAGATGGCCTCGGAAAACTGGAACAAGGGACCGCCGTTCAGGCCCGTAAACGTCTGGCCGTCCAGCTCGAACGCCACCGTCAGCACGCTGCCCGGCTCCTGGCCGTGGATTTCCTTGCCCTCCTCGCCATAGCGCAGGATCTGGCCGATCTTCGAATTGGGGAATATCCCCGTATAAAACAGAGCCGCCGCCTCGGCGTGGCCGTTGAACCATAAACACGGGGTAATCTTTTGTATGCTGTGCATGATGTCTCCCTTGGCCGGTGTGTGGATTAGCTACGCTAATATAGTCATAATTGCGCCGGCATGGCGCGCGGAATGCGCCTGTTAGCGCCCTGCAATCGCCTCCCGTCCCAGCACGCCGGCGCTGGCCAGCAGCCGCAGCCGGGCCGAACGCCATTCCGCCTGGCAACGGATGCGCTCCTGCTGCGCCTCGAGCAGCGCCGACTGCGTGTTCAGCATTTCCAGGATGTCGGCCGCGCCCAGGCCGAACTTGCGTTGCACGCTGGCCTGGGCATCGCGCGCCGCGTCCAGCCATGCTTGCGACGCGGCCAGGTTGGCCAGCGCCGTGCTTGCTTCCGCATGCGTTTTCACCAGCTCCATCAGGGTCTGCTGCTGCACCTCTTGCGCCTCGGCTTCCCTTTGCCCGGCTTGCGCCAGCGCGCCGCGCACCTTGTAGTGGCGCGCAAAACCGTCGAACAGGGGAATGTTCAATGCGATGCCCACCAGGGTTTCGCGCGTGGACGCGGCGGACAAGCCCTGGTTGGGGCGGCCGTTCTGGTAGATATTCGCCGTCAGGTCGATGCTGGGGCGGCCTTCCGACTCGGTCACTGCCACCCGTTCGCGCGCCGCCGCCAGCTGCGCCTGCGCGGCCACAATGGCCGGGTGCCGCGCCTGGGCCAGCGCCAGCCAGGTGTGCAACTCATCTTGCAAACCATCACGCAGGCCCGCCGCCGATTCGGCCGCATCGTCGTCCAGCACCACGCCCGCCTCTGCCGGCAAGCCCAGGGTATACACGAGCACGGCGCGCGCCTTCCGGAATTCGCCATCGGCGCGGCTGGCGCCCAGGGCCGCCTTGGCCAGCGCGCTCGTCGCCTGCAGCGTGTCGCTGTGCGAGCCCAGTCCCCGCTGGGCGCGGCGCTGCGTGGCCAGCACCGTTTCATTGGCCAGCGCCCGGTATTCCTCGCGCATCCGCACGTTGGCCCGCGCCGTCTGCGCGTCGAAATACGCGCTGACGGTGGCCGCCAGGGTCTTTTGCAGCACGGCGTCGCGGTTGGCCAGGGCCGCGTCCAGCATGGCTTGCGCCGAACGCTGGCCCGCCGCGCGCCCGCCGAAGTCGAACAAACGCCAGGACAGATTGAGCGAACCTGTATTGCTGTTCAAGCTGCCGGACCGCGTGCTGGCGCCCGGATAAGTCGTGCGGTCGTGCACCCGGCTCAGGCCCGCATTCAGGGTCGGCAGAAAGGCGGCCCTGGCCTCGCCCACCCCGGCCGCCTGCAGCCGGATGCCGGCCCAGGCGCCGTGCACCTGCGCGTTGCGGCACAGGGCCAGGTCGACGGCCGCCGGCAGGGTCAATGGCACGCTCGCCTCGTACGCGGACGGGCATGGCGCGCCCTCGAGCTCGCCCGCCTGCGCTGCGGCACTGGCCAGCAGCAAGCTGGCGGCGATGGCGATGGCCATGGCGCGGCGTCTAGCGTTCATGCAGCGCCTCCTTCTGGTGCTGCACCAGCGGCGAGAGCACGTATTCGATCACCCGCCTCGTCCCCGTGCGGATTTCCGCGCGCACGGCCAAGCCGGCCGTCAAGGGCACCGTCTTGCCATCGATGATGATGGACGGCTGCCGCAGCGTGATTTTCACGGCGTACACAAGGCCCTTCTTTTCATCCTCGACGGCGTCGCGCGAGACGCTGCTGACGACGGCGGGCACGGTGCCATACTTGGTGTAATCGAAGGCATCAACCTTGATGGCCACCGCCTGCCCGACCTGCACGAAGCCGACGTCGCGGTTTTCCAGCACGGCGTCGATTTCCAGCCTGCCCTGGCGCGGCACGATCTGCATCAGCGCCTGCGCGGCCGGCACGACGCCGCCCACCGTGTGCAGCTTGAGTTGCTGCACCGTGCCGTCGACGGGCGCCGTCAGGCGCAGCAGGCTGCCACGGGCGCCCGCGCGGCGCGCATCCTGGCCGCTGGCCGCCGCCACCCTCGCCCCTTCCGTCAGCGCGTCGTAGGCGTCCTTGCGCGTCTGCGCCACCAGGGCCGCCCGCTCGCTGCGGGCCGACGCCAGCTGGCCGGCCACGTCGATGCGCGCCTGTTCCTTTTCCAGCCACGCGTGTTCGGCCACGTCGCGCGTGGCCAGCAGCGCCCGGTAATCGCCGGCGCGCCGCGTGGCCAGCGGCAGCGCCTGGGCGTAGCGGGCGATTTCTCCATCGAGATGCGCGAGCCTGGCGCGGAAATTCGCGTACTGGCCATCGAGGTGGCCCTGCGCTTCCTCGCGCTGGGCGGAGGAGGCGCCATCGGGCGCAACCAGCTTGGGCAGCGTCAAGCTGTCGATGGCGGCGATCAGCGCGCGCGAGCGGGCCATTTGCAGCGCGGCCGCCACGGCGTCGCCGGCCGCCTTGTCGCGCTCGGCGTCCGGGCCGCGGCTGTCGAGTTCCACGAGCAGCTGGCCCGCCTTGACGGCTTGCCCTTCCTTTACATGCAGGGCGCTGACGGCCGCCACGTCGACGGAGGCGATGGTCTTGGTGTTACCGGACGGAATGATCTTGCCAGCCGCATTGACGATGATGTCGACCTGGCCGAAGACCGCCCACAGCACGACGCAGCCGACCAGCAGCATCAGCACCCGGGCCGTCAGGCGCAGCGAGGGCGACACGGGCCGCTCCTGCAGCGCCAGCGCGGCTGGCAGGAAAGCCGCCTCGTCTTCGCTGAGCACGGGGCCGCTCAAGGCGGAACGCTGGCGCCAGCTGTGCCGCAGCACCTGGCCGTAGCGTTGCAACAGCTCGCCGTACGCGGCCAGGCGGTGGCCGGCGCTCATGTTGCGTCCCCTGTTGCGCTCCCGTGCGTGCCTTGCTGCAAGCTGTACAGGTGGGCGTAGATGCCGCCCGGCTGCGCCAGCAGCGCGTCGTGCGTGCCCAGTTCGGCCACCTGCCCCCGTTCCATGACAACGATACGGTGCGCTTCACGCACGGCCGACAGGCGGTGGGCGATGATCAGCACGGTGCGCCCCGCGCAAATGCCGCGCATATTATCCTGGATGATTTTTTCCGACTCGTAGTCGAGCGCGCTCGTGGCCTCGTCGAAAATCAGGATGCGCGGATTGCCGATCAGGGCGCGGGCGATGGCGATGCGCTGGCGCTGGCCGCCGGACAAGCCCGTGCCGTGCTCGCCCACCATGGTGTCGTAGCCTTCGGGCAGTTCGCAAATGAAATCGTGGGCGCCCGCCAGTTTCGCCACGGCGATGACGGCGTCAATGGGCAGCGCCGGGTCGCTCAGCGCGATGTTGTCGCGCACGGAGCGGTTGAACAGGATGTTTTCCTGCAGCACCACGCCGATCTGGCGCCGCAGCGAAGCCGTGTCGATGACGGCGATATCCTGCCCATCGATCAGCACCTTGCCCCGTTCGGGAATGTACAGGCGCTGCGCCAGCCGCGTCAGGGTGCTCTTGCCCGAACCGGAACGCCCGACGATGCCGATCACTTCGCCGGGCGCGATGCTGATCGACACATTGCGCAGCACCTCGGCCGCATCGGGCCGGTAGCGGAAACCCACCTGCTGGAAGTCGATGGCGCCCGCGATGCGCGGCAGGCGCGCCTTCTGGCTGCCCGCTTCCACGCGCGCGTTGAGGATGTCGCCCAGCCGGCTCATGGAGATGCCCACCTGCTGGAAATCGTTCCACAGCTGCGCCAGGCGCAGGATGGGCGAGGCCACCTGCCCGGCCAGCATGTTGAAGGCGACCAGTTCGCCCACCGTCATCTTGCCGTCGATGACGAGCGTGGCGCCCCACCACATGATGGCCGCCGTCACCAGCTTGCTGACCAGGGTGACGCCGCCGCTGGCCAGCATGCCGATATTGTTTGCCGACAAGCCCGCCGACACATAGCCGGCCAGCTGCTTTTCCCACTGCTGCTGCCAGCGCGGCTCGACGGCCATGGCCTTGAGCGTATCGACGCCGCTGATGGTTTCAACGAGAAAAGACTGGTTTTCCGCGCTGCGGTTGAATTTCTCGTTCAAACGCCCCCGCAGCACGGGCGTGAGCAGCATCGACAGGGCCGCGTAGACGGGAATCGAGGCCAGCACGACGACGCTGAGCGCCGCGCTGTACCACAGCATGGCGGCAATGAAGATGAAGGAAAACAGCAAGTCCAGCACCAGGGTCATGGCGTTGCCGGTGAGGAAAGAGCGGATGTTTTCCAGTTCATGGATGCGCGCCACGGAATCGCCCACGCGGCGCGCCTGGAAATACGCGATCGGCAAGGCCAGCAAGTGGCGGAACAGCCGCGCGCCCAGTTCCACGTCGATCTTGCTGCTGGTGCGCGCAAAAACATAGCTGCGGATGAGGCCAAGCACGGCCTCGAAGACGATGGCGCACACCAGGCCGATGGCCACCACGTGCAGGGTTTTCATGGCGTGGTTGACCAGCACCTTGTCCATCACCACCTGGAAAAACAGGGGCGTGGCCAGGCCGATCAGTTGCAGCACGAAGGAAATGAGCAATACTTCGCCCAGCAGCCTGCGGTATTTGACGATGGCGGGGATGAACCAGCTGAAGTCGAAACGGGCCGTCTCGCCCGCATAGCTGGCCTTGCTCGTGAAAAAAATCAGCTCGCCCGTCCAGGCGGCAAGGAACGCTGCCCGGCCGAGGATTTGCGGCGGCTGGCCCGGATGCTGGACCAGCACCTTGCTCACGCCGTCAGCGTCCGTCTCGACCTTGCCGAGGATAAAAAATCGGCCATCCGTATCGATGGCGATGGCGGGCAGCGGCGCTTGCGCCAGCCGTTCGGGCGCCTGGCGCACCAGCTTGGCCGTCAAGCCAAGTTGCCGGGCGGCCAGCAGCACGGTTTGCCGCGTGAACACGGCCTGGCCGAAAGCATGCTTGAGCTGGATGCCGTCCGCGGCGATGCCGTGCAGGCTGGCGATCAGCAGCAGCGACAGCAAGCCCGTGTCGGGCACAGTTTTTTCCAAGGACGGCGGATCGTTGCGGTGGGAGAGGACTGTCATCGGGCAATATCAGAGATTCAATGGCGCAGCCAGGCCGGCGCTGGTCGCCCCGGCCCGGCTGCGTGAGGGTGGATCTGGCTACGTCAACTGATTAATGGACTGCCGCCAGCTGGAGTTGCGTCGACGGATTGCCTTGGCCTGACCATGGCGCCGATGCGGCCGCCGGCACGGCAAAGCCGGCCATCGCTTGCACCAGCTGCGCGGAATCCGCCTGCCAGCCGCCGAGTCCGTCCTGGCTGACGGCACTGAATTGCTGGACGGAGCGCCAGTTTTGCGCCAGCACCGGCGCCAGGATGGCGGCCGTGCCTGCAGGCAAGGTCAGCTGGCCAGCCGCAGGCGGCGTCAGGCCCGCCATGGCCTGCACGAGGTTTTGCACCTGACTGCCCAGCAAGACCCGGCCATCGGCCATGCGGAATTCCTCGATGCTCGCCCCCGCTGCCGCATACCAGCCATTGACGGTGATCTTGTCGGTGGTGCCGATGGTGCTCACTTCGAGGTTGGTTCCCACCTGGCGGAACCACAGCTGCTCGGCGCTGACGCCGGCCAGGAAGGACACCACGTCGCGGCTGCCCGCCTCGTTCGCCTCGTTGATCAAGTCGGCACCGTCGCCGCGGGCGAAGATATAGGTGTCGTTGCCCAGCACACCGGCCAGGATGTCGTCGCCCTTGCCGCCTTGCAAGATATCGTTGCCCAGGACGCCCAGCAGGGTGTTCTTCAGTTCATTGCCGATCAGCACGTCATCGAATTTGCTGCCGACAACCGCGTTGAAATTGGCCACCACATCCACGCCAGGACGCGCCGCCAGGGCCGTGCCGGCTGGCGCGAAGGCAACTGTCGCGCCAGCGCTTGCATTGACGTAATTAAGGGTGTTGCCAGCACCGCCACCGTCGAGCACGTTGCCCCCGGGCGTATTGACGAAAAAGATGTTGTTGGTGAAGGCGCTGCCCGTCACCGTCAAGCCAGGGCCGCCGAGGCGCACATTCTCGACATTGTCGGCCACCGTGTAGTTGACCGTGGTAAACACGGTGTCGTTGCCGCCATTGCCCCGCTCGTCGATGAAGTCGCCGCTGTGGTTGACGTAATACGTGTCGTCGCCACCGAGGCCTTGCAGCAGGTCGGCGCCGGCTGTGCCCTTGATGACATCGGCGCCCGCCGTGCCGACGAAGGTCAGACCCGTCGGCTGCGTGGGGCCGTTGAAGTGCCAGGCCTGGGCCAGCGCGGGCGCCAGGGCGGCGGCCGTGCCTGCCGACAGGGTCAGCTGGCCCAGCGGCGGCGGCGTCAGGTTCGCCATCGCCTGCACCAGCAGCTGCACGTCGGCGCCGCGCATGACGTGGCCGGCGGCCGTGCGGAATTCCTCGATGTTCGGCACGGCCGCGTTCCAGGCGCGGATGGTGATCTTGTCCGTGGTGCCGATGGTGCTCACCTCCAGGTCGGCACCCACCTTGCGGAACCACAGCTGGTCGATGTTGACGCCGGCCAGGAAGGCGATGGTGTCGTAATTGGCATCGGCAGACGATTCGGCGATGACGTCGGCGCCGTCGCCACGGGCAAAAACATAGGTATCGTCGCCCAGGCCGCCCGTCAGCACGTCGTCGCCCTTGCCGCCTTGCAAGGTGTCGTTGCCGAGGCCACCAGCCAGGGTATTGGCCAGCTCGTTGCCGGACAGTACGTCGTCGTAGCCGCTGCCCGTGACGCTGGAAATATTCACCAGCACATCGCCGCCCGGGCGGGCCGCGTGGGATTCGTTGATGGAAACGATGCTGGCCGTCGCGCCTGCCTTGGAACCCGCATAGGTGGCCGTGCTGTTCGTGCCGGTGCCGCGCAGCACGTTGCCGCCGGCGACATCGACGTGGAACACGTTATCATTGCCGTTGCCTGTCACCGTCAGGCCGGCAGCGCTCACATGCACCTCTTCGACGTTGGCGGCCAAGGTGTAATCGACCGTGGCATAGACGGTATCGCGTCCGCCGCCTGCCTGTTCCACCACCACGTCGCCGCCGTGGTTGACGTAATACGTGTCGTCGCCAGCCAGGCCCGCCATCACGTCTGCGCCCGCCGTGCCCTGGATGATGTCCGGATTCGCCGTGCCGGTGAAGACGCCGTTGCCGGGCTGGGACGGCCCTTCCGTGCGCCAGTTCTGCGCCAGCGCCGGCGCCAGGGCGGCGGCCGTCGCCGCTGGCAGGGTCAGCTGGCCGGCCGGCGGCAGCGCCAGGCCCGCCATTGCCTGTACGAGGTTTTGCACGTCGCTGCCCAGCAACACGCGGCCATCGGCCGTGCGGAACTCCTGGATGCGCGGCGCCGTGCCGGAATACCAGACGTTGATGGTGATCTTGTCGCCGGTGCCGATGGTGCTCACTTCCAGCGCCGTGCCCACCTGGCGGAACCACAGCTGGTCGGCGCTGACGCCGGCCAGGAAGGAGACGACGTTATGGCTGGCCGCCTCTTCCCCGTCAACGATGATGTCGGCGCCGTCGCCACGGGCAAACATATAGGTGTCGTCGCCCTGCATGCCGGCCAGGGTATCGTCGCCCTTGCCGCCGCGCAGGATATCGTTGCCAAAACCGCCCACGAGCGCGTTTTTGAGCTCGTTACCGGTCAGGACATCATCGAACTTGCTGCCGGCGATGTTGGCGATATTGAGCAGCACGTCGCTGCCGGGCGGCGCCGTCGCCGGGCCATTCGCGCCGGACAAGGTCGCCGTCACACCCGTGCTGGACGCAATATAGTTGACCGTGTTGCCCGTGCCGCCGCCATCGATCCTGTTGCCACCGGCCGCATCAACGAAAAAGACGTTATTGGTATTGGCGCTGCCCGTTACCGTCAGGCCGCCTGCGGTCAGGCGCACGTTCTCGACGTTGTCGGCCACCGTGTAATTGACGCTGGTGTAGACGGTATCGGTGCCGCCGTTGGCCAGCTCGACGATCACGTCGCCGCTGTGGTTGACGTAATACGTGTCGTCGCCGGCCAGGCCTTCGAGCACGTCGGCGCCCGTGGTGCCGCTGAGCACATCGGCGTTCGGCGTGCCCGTGAAACGCTGGGCGGCGGCTGCGGAACTGTTCAGGTAAGCGTCGATGGCGGAGACGCTGGAGCCAGATGCATTGTTTTCAGTCATGTTGCAGTTTCCTGTCCTTAAACTTAAAACCAAGATCGAATATGCCGGCGCAAGCCGGCATGCAAGGCAAAAGTTCCGGCCGCCTCCGCCTGCAGTCCAAGGTGCACCTTCAACGGTCCGGCACTTTTGGCGCATGGACGGCGCGCGCTTGAGCGTCGCCTCGCATGCACGCCTTAATGACGCGCAATCAGGACAGGCACTGTTATTTGTCATGCAAATGTCACACTACATGGAAGAAAGAAGAGGAGCTTTGCCAAGTTTTTTCTGTCACCATTGAACCATTGTGCGAGAATGCCCCTCCCTCCTGGATGGTGCGCATGATGACCAAACTCGCCGCAAGCATCACTGTCATGACACTGCTGCTGGCAGCTTGCAAGCCCGCAGCCACGGCACCTGCGCATGACATTCCTGCAGCCATGCGCCAGACCGCGACCACGCTGCTGCAGTCGACATTGCTGCACGCGACCTCGATTGCCGTCGTTTATCGCGGCAAGGAATTCATTCTGCATCAGGGCGAGCTGGAGACCGGCAAAAGCAATCCGCCGAACGATGCAACGCTGTATGAAATCGGCTCAGTCAGCAAGACTTTTGCCGGCCTGCTACTGGCGAACGCTGTGCTGGACGGGAAGGCGGCGCTCGACGATCCCATACAAACCTACCTGGCGGACGCCTACCCGAACCTGCAGTCGCAGGGGCAGCCAGTGCGCTTGCGCCATCTGATCACGCACACCAGCACCATGCCGGGCATGCTGCCGTTGCAGGTGAACACCATATTGCAGGATTTCACGGCACACGCCACGCCGGCAAAGCTCAATACGGCCTACGCCAACTACGGACAACAGCAATTCTGGCGGGACTTGCACACAGTCAGCATCAAAGGGCCACTAGGCAAGGACTACGCCTATTCCAGCGCCGGTACCGAACTCATTGCGCACACACTCGAAACAATCTACGCCATGCCGTATGAAGTCCTGCTCACGCAATTCCTCGCGCGCGAAGCCGGCATGCACGATACCCGGCTGAGAATCGCAGCCGGGGATACCAGCCGGCTGGCGCCCGGCTACCACAGCGACAATCCCGTCGTGACAACACCGATGCCGCAACTGCCCTGGGGGGCAGCCGGCAACCTGAAGTCGACCATGCCGGATATGGCGAAGTACCTGCGCCTGCAATTGAGCGCCCATCCCGCGGTTGTCGAATCGCACAAGCCGCTGGTGCGCTTTCAGGACGACTTCAGCATTGCCTACTTCTGGAACATCGGCAGCAATCGCCAGTTGGGCACACATTATGTACACCATGGCGGCGTGCCGCGTGCGCAAAGCTACGCCTGGATCGTTCCCAAATATCAGCTGGGGGTCTTCATCATCACCAACCAGAGCGGCAACGCGACCGCCGGCGCCATGGAAAGCGCGCTGGCGCATATTTTCGACACAGTGGAATCGATGGAAAGCGCGAAATAGGCCGTCAACAATACAAATGGCGCCAGCGTTTGGGAGTTGGCGCTTATTTGCCGGGCGCCGCGCCCTGCAAGGCGCGCAAGGCGGCCATGCGTGAAGAAAATTGCACGAGCGCGTCGTCCAGCGCCAGGCCCGGCCGGCTGGCGGCGAAACCGGTCCAGGCTGGCCCGTGGCGCGCCGCCTCGTCCCGGCCATGCTGGCCATCGAGGTAGGCAATGGCCGCCATCGCTTGCTCCTGATCAAAGTGCAGCTGCGGCTGGCGAAGGTAATGTGCAAGATAGCGGTGCAGGAAATCGCGGCTGGCTGGCGTGTCGAAAGCGGCCAGCGCCAGACAATACGCGCTGCCCGCGTAGCAGACCTCGCTGGCCAGCAGCAGGCCGCCCAGCTGGTCCGTGAAAGCGGACTGCCCGGTCAATGCGGCCAGGTAGGCGCCCGCCGTGCGGCTGCGCCAGTCGAATTGCCCCAGCAGGCGGGCGATGACGGTGGCGTCGGCCAGCACCAGCCGGGCCACGCACGCCTGCGCCTGGGGCTGGTGCAAGCCCATGTACAGGGGACGCACCCAGTCATCGCGCAAGGCCGCCGTCAGCGGTTCCTGCGGCGGCAGCGCCGGCACGGCAAACGGGTGGTCGTGGCGCACGGTGGCGCCAGCCACATGCAACTGCAAGGGCGTCAGGGAAGCGTCCTGCGTCATGGCAAAGCTCCAAAAGTTTGATCCTGCAACTGCTGCACGAGGAAATCGATGAATACGCGCAGGCGCGGCGGCAGGTGGCGGCTGGCTGGCCACAGCAGCCAGAATGCCGTGCGCGCCTGCGTATGCTCGTCCAGCAGCGAGACCAGTTGCCCAGCCGCCAGCTCGCGCTGCACGGCAAATGCGGGCAGGTAGGCGATGCCCTGCCCCTGCACGGCCAGGTAGATGCGCATTTCCACGCTGTTGCACACCATGCCGGGCGTCGGCTGGGCAGCCTCGTCCATCAGCGGCCACTGTTCCAAACGGCCCGTGGCGGGAAAACGGTAATCGAGGCGCGCGTGCCGCATCAGTTCGGCGCCATCGGCGGGCCGGCCATGGCGCGCCAGGTAGGCGGGCGACGCCACCAGCAGGCGGCGAAATGTGCACAGTTTGCGCCGCATCAGGCTTGAGTCGGCCAGCTCGCCCGTGCGTACGGCCGCGTCAAAGCCGTCGCTGACGATATTGACCATGGCGTCGGAGAAATCGAGGTCGAGTTCGATGGCGGGATAGGTTTGCATGAACGCGCCGATGGCCGCTTCGAACAGGCCGCTGTAACGTGGCAGGCTGATGCGCAGGCGGCCGCTGGGCGCGCCACCCGATTCACCGAGTTCGCGCTCGGCCGCTTCCACTTCCGCCAGGATGCGCTTGCAGCGCTGCAGGAATTTTTCCCCTTCCGCCGTCAAGGCCAGATGCCGCGTGCTGCGCTGGAACAGGCGCGCGCCGAGCCGCGCCTCCATGCGCGCCACGCTTTTCCCGACGGCCGACGACGACAGGCCCAGCAACCGGCCCGTGGCCGAAAAACTGCCGCTGTCGGCCACCTGCACGAACATGGCGATGCCACCCAAGCTATCCATGCGCACTCCATTAAAGACATTCTTGTCCGATATGTTGATCAGTTTAGCCCATTTTTCTTCAATGATGGGCGCGCCATACTCGCCCCTCTTTCTTTTATATCCGACACCCATGTCCACTTCCTCACGTCTTTCACTCCCGCTGCAAGTGCTGGCCGCTTGCCTGACGGGCTTGCTGATACCCCTGTGCTTCACGGGCCCGGCCGTGGCCCTGCCCGCCCTCGGCGCCGAATTGCACGGCAGCGCCGCTGCCCTGAACTGGGTCATCAATGCGTATATCCTCAGCTATGGCAGTGCCATGATGGTGGCCGGCAGCCTGACGGACGTGCTGGGACGGCGCCGCGTCTGGCTGGCGGGGCTGGCGCTGTTCTGCGTGGCGACCCTGGCCATCGCCCACGCGCCATCGGTGGCATGGATCGCCGCGCTGCGCTTCGTGCAGGGCCTGGGCGGCGCGGCCGCGTTCGCCGCCGCCATGTCCTCGCTGGCGCCATTGTTCCACGGTGCGGCGCGCAGCCGCGTGATGAGCGTGCTGGGCACGACGTTCGGCCTGGGTTTGGCCTTCGGTCCGCTGGCGGCCGGCGCCATGCTGGCGCTGGCCCGCTGGCCCGCCATCTTTTATGCCACGGCCGTGCTGGGCGCCATTGGCATGCTGCTGGTATGGGCCAGCGTGCCGGCCGATCCGGCGCGCGGCCAGGGCCGGCTGGACTGGCCTGGCGCCATCAGCTTCAGCGCCGCGCTGGGCCTGCTGACCCTGGGCATGCTGCTGGCGCCCGAACACGGCTGGCGCAACGGCGCCGTGCTGCTGTCCATCGCCGCATCCGTGCTGCTGTTCCTCGCCTTTGTCGCGATCGAGCGCCGGACGGCGCGGCCCATGTTGGATTTGTCGCTGTTCCGCCAGCGCCGCTTTGTCGCCGTGCAGGTGCTGGCCGCCTCGCCCGCCTTCCTGTTCATCGTGCTGATCGTGATGCTGCCGGGGCGCTTCATCGGCATCGACAACATGTCCGCGCTGGCGGCGGGCCGTTTGATGATCGCTCTGGCAGCGCCGTTGCTGCTCGTGCCCATGCTGGCGGCGCTGCTGTCGCGTTGGGTCAAGACGGGCGCCCTGTGTGCGGCGGGGCTGCTGCTGGCCGCGGCAGGCCTGGCCTGGCTGGCGCAAGTGCTGGGCCATGGCGGCACCGCGGCGCTGGCCGGCCCCCTGCTGCTGATCGGCGTGGGCATCGGCTTGCCGTGGGGCTTGATGGATGGCATGGCCCTGAGCGTGGTGGAAACGGAGCGGGCCGGCATGGCGACGGGCATCTTCAATACCGTGCGCGTCAGCGCCGACGGGGTGGCGCTGGCCCTGGCGGGCTCCTTGTTGGCCGGCCTGATCGGTGCGGGCCTGGCGCGGCAACTGCCGGCCGATTTACCGGTGCTGGCCGCCGCCAGCCGCGCCGCGCTCGGCGATATCCAACAAGCAACACAGCTGCTGGGCGGCCAGGAAGCGCTGCTGCGCGCCAGCTATGACGCCGCCTTCCGCCAGTTGCTGGTCGGCTTGGCGCTGCTGGCCGTGGCGCTGGCGGCGCTGGTGCAGTACTTGCTTCGGATTGGTGCGACTCAGGCGTCGAGGCCGTAGAACACGGCGATAAGGATGGCGATATTGTTGCAGGCGCGCGCAAATGCCGTTGTCGCATAGGCAACGGCCACGCTGGGGCCGCGGTAGCGCAGGTAGACAAAGCTGAACATGGCGCCCGACCCCAGCGCGACGATGGCGTGCAGCAAGCCGCCACTGATGAAATGCACGATGGCCCACAGGATGGCGCCGATAAAAACGCTGAGCTGCCGGCTGGCGCCCAGGCGACGGAGGATTTCCAGCGGCAGCAGCTGGCCGAGGAAGGTTTCCAGGATGGGGGAATAGATGACGACCCAGAACACCAGCAGGGGCAGCGACATTTCACGCTTGAACTTGGACAGGCCCGTGTGCGCCCCCCAGTATTCGGGCGGCAGCAGCCATTTCGTCACGAACAGAATGGCAAAGCACAGCATGCAGGTGAGCAAGCCCCAGCCGAGACCGGCAAGGGCCAGCTGCAGCACGGGCGGCGCCGGTTTGTCGTCGTCCGGGCTGGATAGATCATGGCTGCTGCGCACTTGCATGAGTCGTCCTGGCGGTGATCCAGCGCTCATTGTAGCGCGGAATATGCCGGTTGGCGCGCGCCGCGCCAAAGCACCGTCGGCCTCAGGCCGCCAGGCGCAGCGGGCCGTTGGCCGGCGGGGCCAGCTTGAAGATGCCCACTTCCTGTTCCAGCTGCGCGGCCTGCTGCTGCAATTCGTGCGCGGCGGCGGCCGCCTGCTCGACCAGGGCCGCGTTTTGCTGGGTCACCCGGTCCATGTCGACGATGGCGCGGTTGACTTGTTCGATGCCGGCGCCCTGCTCCTGCGTGGCGTGGCTGATCTCGGCCATGATCCCCGTCACCCTGCCGATGCCGGCCACCACGTCATGCATGGTGGCGCCCGCCTGCTCGACGAGCACCGTGCCCGTGCCCACCTTGCTGACGGAATCGTCGATCAGGGCCTTGATTTCGCGCGCGGCGGCGCTGGATCGCTGCGCCAGGCTGCGCACCTCGGTGGCGACGACGGCGAAACCGCGCCCCTGTTCGCCGGCCCGCGCCGCTTCCACGGCCGCGTTCAAGGCGAGGATATTCGTCTGGAAGGCGATGCTGTCGATCACGCCGATGATGTCGACGATCTTGTTCGACGAGGCGTTGATCAGGCCCATGGTGTGCACCACTTCGGCCACCGCCTTGCCGCCCTGCTCCGACACCTGCGACGCTTCGCGCGCCAGGCGGTTCGCCTGCTGGGCGTTGTCCGCATTCTGGCGCACGGTGGAAATCAGTTCTTCCATCGATGACGCCACTTCTTCCAGCGAGCCGGCCTGCTGCTCCGTGCGCTGCGACAGGTCGCGGTTGCCCGTGGCGATCTCGGTCGACGCCGTGGCGATGCTTTCCGTTCCGTGGCGAACCTTGCCGACGATGGCGGCCAGGTTGTCGCGCATGGTCTTGATCGCAAACAGCAGGCTGCCGTCGTCGCCGTGGCGCGTGTGCACGTCGATGGCCAGCTCCCCCAGCGCGATGCGCCCGGCAATCGCGGCCGCATACGCCGGTTCGCCGCCCAACTGGCGCAGCAGGCCGCGCGTGATGACAGTGGCGACCGCAATGCAAATAAGCACGCTGAGCGCTGCCAGCACGCCGATCCAGCGCAAGGACTGGCCGTAGATGGCGCGCGCGGCCACGCTGGCCTGCTCCGATTCGCGCTGCACGCTTTTCAGCACGGTATCGATGTCGGCGACGATCTGGCGCCGCAGGGGGCTGCATTCCTCGACGAGAAAGGTGCCGTACTGTTCCATCTGCCCCGCAGCGCGGAACTGGCGCGGACGTTGCAATTCCTGCGCCATGGCTTTCAAGCCCGTGCTGACTTTCTCGAATTGCGCATCGCCGGCGAACTGCGGCGCCAGGCGGGCCAGCGCGTCCAGGTACAGCGCCTTCTGGCTGTCGAGGATGGCCAGCTCTTTCTCGGCGGCGGCCTGGTCATGGAAGATATAGGCGTTGCGGGCGGCCAGGCCCGTCTGGTCGAGCGCTTCGCGCGCCACGTACAGCGGCTCGAGTTTTTCCAGCTGGACTTTGTCTTGCGCGTCCATGGCGCCGGAGATGGCGCCGATGCGCAGCAGCGCGAAGGCGGCCAGCACCAGCATGAGTAGCACCAGCAGCCCGAAGCCTGCGCTCAGGCGCGCGCCTATCGTCAAACGATTGAATGACATCATTGTTGTTATTGCCCTGTATAAAGTTGATTGTTGCTGGTTCCGCTAGAACCAGCGATCTGCTCGCCGTCGTGGTGCCTTTCCCGCATGGCGCGGGATGGGTCTTTAACTGGCGTTTTTTGGGCAGTCAGCTTCTAATTTCGGGCAATGCAGGCGCGCGGGACTTTCCTCTACGCCATACAACAGCACACTGAATTATAAGCGAACAGCGTTTTTTATGATTTCACGCGCTCGCTTTTGATGCCTTGATGCAAGTCAAGCGGGGATGTATCAGCCCGCGCCCGGCGCATCGATGACGGCCATGGTGATACGCGAGATGCAGCACAGTTTGCCGTCGTCGTCCGTGATGCGGATTTCCCAGACCTGGCTGGTACGGCCCCGGTGGATCGGCGTGGCCCGCCCCGTCACGTGGCCGCCGCGCACGCCGCGCAGGTGGTTGGCGTTGATTTCCTGCCCCACGCTCACGTAGCGGCGCGAATCGAGACAGGCATTCGCGGCCATGCTGCCCAGGGTTTCGGCCAGCAGGACCGAGGCGCCGCCATGCAGCAGCTTGAATGGCTGCATGGTGCGGTGGTCGACGGGCATGGTCGCCTCGATCCAGTCGGGGCCGAAGGCCGTGAATTCGATGCCCAGGTGGCGCATGGCCGTGCCCTCGCTGGCGGCGTTGAGGATGGCCAGGTCGAGCGGTGCGTGCCAAATTTCCATTGTTACCTCGGAGAAGTGTGTAGAAAAGGCCATTGTAGGGCAGTTCGCCCATGTGCGCCGCTTCATCTTTCCTTCACCGTGGCACGGGGTGGCGATGGCATTAACTGGTTATAATTGCCCCATTCTTAAAAAACGAGGTTGTGTATGAAGTGGGCCTTGCTGGGCATTTTTGTGTTTTCTGTTTTACATATTCATTTTCGGGGCAAGGTGCGCCTGCCGTTCCGCCGCCAGATTTTCGATCACTCCTCGTTCATGGCGCCGCTGAACCTGTTCATGCACACCTTTTCCAAGGTGCCGGCCACGCCTTATCTTTCCGTCGAGCAGTTTCCGGAATTGGCGCCGCTGCAGCAGAACTGGCAAATCATCCGCGATGAAGCGCTGCGCATGCAGGAAATGAAAAAGATCAAGGCCGCTGAAAAGAACAATGACGTGGGCTTCAATTCCTTCTTCAAGTATGGCTGGAAGCGTTTCTACCTGAAATGGTATGACGCGAACCACCCGTCGGCGCAGCAGATGTGCCCGCAAACCTATGCGCTGCTGCAATCGATTCCGTCGATCAAGGCCGCCATGTTCGCGGAACTGCCGCAGGGCGGCAAGCTCAACCCGCACCGCGACCCGTTCGCCGGTTCCCTGCGCTACCACCTGGGCTTGCAGACGCCGAACGATGACCGCTGCTTCATCGACGTCGATGGCGAGCGCCACAGCTGGCGCGACGGCCAGGCCGTGATGTTCGATGAAACGTATATCCACTGGGCCCGCAACGATGCCGACAGCGACCGCATCATCCTGTTCTGCGACATCGAGCGCCCGATGCGCTACCGCTGGGCGCAAGGCTTGAACCGCTGGCTGGGCCGCACCCTGATGACGGCCGCCGCCTCGCCCAACGAACTGGGCGACCAGGTGGGCGGCGTGAGCAAGCTGTTCCAGATTTCCTGGACCATGGGCCAGTACCGCCGCCGCTTCAAGGCGTGGAACAAGACGGCCTACCAGGTCACCCGCGTGGCGCTGGTCGTGGGCATCATCGCGCTGATCTATTTTATTTAAGCGCTGCATTACCGCACAAGAAAACCGCCTTCGGGCGGTTTTTTTTATAATGCGATAACACTAACCATGAGAATGCTGACACATGACGCA
>NZ_LNCE01000037.1:0-90416 GCF_001445815.1 Janthinobacterium sp. Ant5-2-1
AGCACCCCGCAGTAAAGAAAGCCGGCCTTCGGGCCGGCTTTTTTACGTCCGGCGTTTTGTCCGCAAGATATGACGCCGGACGCAGGCAATAAAAAAGGCTGACCCGGTTTGCACCGGGCCAGCCTTTTTAATGCGTGGCAGGTTTTCAAACCTGCCGCTGTCATACCACTTATTTCAACTGGTCGTTCAGCAGGCCCAGGATCTTCTCTGCCACTGGCGAGACATCAGGCTGGCCTTCGTTGCTGAGGATGCTGACCAGGCTGGTCGAGCCCGTACCGGCCTTGACGAGAACGCGGTAGCGCTGCGCTTCCTTGTCCTTGTCGGACGACGAGCCCCAGCTGAACAGTTTCGAGAAGAAACCATCTTTCTTGACCGCGTCCGGATCGACGTAACGCACGAAATACGTGCCTTGCGTGCGGTCGCGGTCTTCCACGGTGAAGCCGACACGGTCCAGCGCCAGGCCGACACGGCGCCAGGCGCGGTCGAAACCTTCATCGACCTCAATGCCGCGCGACGGCGTGGCGGCGTCGCCGACCAGCTTGGCGTGCTGCGGCTGCACGATGGCGGCATCGACAGCCGTCTTCGCTTGCGCATCGTCGCTGGCCGCGCCCAGGCGCGTCATCAGCTTGGCCAGGAATTGCGCCTCCAGGCCCGGATCGTTCGGGCGGGCGGTCCAGGTGGTGGTTTCCTTGTCGCGGCCCGTGACCACCTCTTCCACGCCGCGGTGGCTGATGTAGATCTCGGTCGATCCATCGGCCAGGCGCTCCATGCGGGTACGGAACTTGTCTTTTTCACCGGTCGAGTACAGCGAATCGAAAGCCTTGCCGATGGTGCTGCGGATAAAGTCTTGCGGCACCTTGGCACGGTTTTCGTTCCACTCGGTTTCCATGATGCCAGCCGTCGGCTGGTCCACGGCAATGGTGAAGCCCGAATCTTCCCAGAACTGCTTGAGTTGCGGCCACAGCACCTCAGGCGACTGCTTGACGACCAGCCAGCGTTGGTTGCCCGCGCGCTCGACCTTCACGCCGCCTGCCGTGACAGGCACGACACCGACCACGCCGTCGGCGCCCACGACGACGGGCGTACCGGCCGTGGCGTTGCGCTGCGCGTTGTAGCCGGAAGCCGTGGCCACGCCGTTTTTCGCATCCGGCAAGGAGTAACGGTTGTCCTGCTGCAATTGCGTCAGGTCAGGCGGCACGTCCAGGGTGCCGGCTTTCTTGACCGACTTGTAGTCGACCTTGTCGCCGCCGACTACCGAACTGATCATGCCGCAACCCGCGAGGCTGGCTGCGATGGCGCCGATGACGATGCCGCGGACGGCGATGGTGGCAGGCGCCGATTGGTTTTTCTTGCAATTAGTCATGTCGTAACTGGATAAGAAGCTAAGTAGCAGCTGGAATCAGGGAAGGTCCGGACTGGTCGAGTCCGGGCTTGAAGTTCGGCCTTAAGACAGGATACCGGCGTCGCGCAAGGCATCGCGCACGGTGGCGTGGCAATTTTCAGCCAGCGGCACCAGTGGCAAGCGTATGCCGGCAGGCATCAGGCCCATTTCGGCCATCGCCCATTTGACGGGCACCGGGTTGGGCTCGACAAACAACTTCTGGTGCAGAGGAAAAACTTTGTTATTGATGGCAATTGCCATGGCGCGCTCGCCCGCCATGGCCGCGACGCACAGTTCGTGCATGGCGCGCGGCGCGACGTTGGCCGTCACGGAAATGTTGCCGTGGCCGCCGCAGAACATCAGCGCCATGGCCGTCGGATCGTCGCCCGAGTACACGGCGAAGTCGGCCGGCACGAGGCGCAGCAGGTCGATGCCACGGCCGATATTGCCGGTCGCATCTTTCACGCCGACGATATTCGGGATGGCGGACAGGCGCACGATGGTCTCGTTGCTCATGTCGGCAACCGTGCGGCCCGGCACGTTGTACAGGATGACGGGGATGTCGACGGCTTCGGCGATGGCCTTGAAGTGCTGGTACATGCCTTCCTGGGTAGGACGGTTGTAGTACGGCACCACTTGCAAGACAGCATCGGCGCCCGCTTCTTTCGCGTAGCGCGTCAGTTTGATCGCCTCGGCCGTGGAGTTGCCTCCGGCGCCGGCGATGATAGGAATGCGTCCCTTGGCATGTTCGACGGTCAACTGGATCAGTTCGCAGTGTTCTTCCACGCTGACTGTTGCCGATTCGCCCGTTGTGCCAACGATGACGATGCCGTCCGTACCCTCGGCGATATGCCAGTCGATCAGCTTGCGCAGACCTGGAAAGTCCAGACTGCCGTCTGCGTGCATCGGGGTGACGATTGCTACAATGCTGCCCTTGATCATAGTAAGTTTATAGCGCCGATAAATAAAACAACGATTGTAGCGGATAGCCCGCGCCTGTGGTGCATTCTGACATAGTATGGCCGCTCAAAACGTCGGCAGCAGGGCTGCCAACCGTGGAAAATCCGGCCGGACGGCACAAATTCGTTGCACCAGAGCAGCTTTTGGCTGCTCCACTCTTCCATCCTCATACGCTACCACACGCAAGCCCTGCTGCACCGCCCAGGTCAGCATTTCGCCTTCCTTCAGCAGGAATTTCGGATTCGACGGCTTGCCGAACTGCTCATTGCCTTCGGCAAACGTTTCGTACAGCAGCACGCCATCGGGCGCCAGGCTGGCAATCATGGTGTCCAGTAGCGGCCGGTGCAGATAATTCGTGACGACGATGCCGGCAAAACGGCCGGGCGCGAAGGGCCATACGGCGCCCGGCGCTTCCAGGTCCACCAGCGAGGTGGTGATGCCCGTGCCGGCCGCTTTTTCCAGCATTTCCAGATCATGGTCGAGCGCGATCACGGGGTGGCCCAGGCTCACCAGGTGGCGCGCATGGCGGCCTGCGCCGCAGGCCAGGTCCAGCACTTCACCGCCCGGAATCAGCGGCGCCCAGCGGCGCAGCCAGCCGGAAATCGCTTCGGTTTCTACTGTTGGTTCAATTGCTTGCATCGGTACTTCCATCAATTATTTGCGACCATCCGGTTGCTTGTATCACGTCAACAGGGCCGTCAGGGGCGTGACCATGGTGACAAAAATGCCTATGACAAATTCGATTGCCGCCAGCAAGGCGCGGTTCAGTACGCCCGTGTACATCAGCAGCACCAGGGCACCAAACACATACAGGCTGTAGCGCTCGATGCTGGCGTAAGGGCGCGCCAGCTGCATCGGCAGCAAGCCTGTCATGATGCGTCCGCCATCGAGCGGCGGCACGGGGATCAGGTTAAACACGAACATGGCAGCATTCACGCTGACGCCGGCGCCCGCCATCTTGCGGAAAAACATGCCCATTTCCGTCGGCGGCATAACGCTGAGCACGACAAAGGCGATCATCCAGCCCAGGCCCATCACGAAATTGGCGCCAGGCCCGGCAAACGCCACCCAGGCCATCTGCTTCTTCGGATTGCGCAGGCGGCTGAAATCGACGGGTACCGGCTTGGCATAGCCGAACGGTACCTGGATTGCGAAATACAGCATCAAGGGCAGCAAGATCGTGCCGAAAGGATCGATGTGCCGGATGGGATTGAGGCTCAGCCTGCCCTCGTTCGAAGCCGTGGGGTCACCGAAATAGCGGGCGACGTAGCCGTGCGCCGCCTCATGCAGGGAAATGGCAAACAGCACCGGTACCAGGTACACCGCAATGGTCTGGACTATCGTATTGAAATCGCTCATGACCGCGATTCTACCAGAGGCGCCACAGCCTCTTTCTTATGTTGTCATTAAGAACAGGTGAAGAGCGGCGCCAGAACGTGCGCGCCATCCTCCTCTACAAGCCCAGCACGGCCGGGTCACCGCGCCCCACGCGCACCACTTCCGGCTCCGGTCCCGTCAGGTCGATCACGGTGCTGGGGCCATGCGCGCAGACGCCGCCATCGATGATCAGGTCGACCAGTTTTTCAAGGCGCTCGCGGATGGTGTCGGCGTCCGTCAGGCTCTCTTCATCGCCGGGCAGGGTCAAGGTCGCGCCCAGCAGCGGCTGGCCCAGCTCTTCCAGCAGACATTGCACGATGCGGTGCTGCGGCACGCGCAGGCCGATGGTCTTGCGCGAGGGATGGCTGAGGCGGCGCGGCACTTCCTTCGTCGCTTCGAGGATGAAGGTGTAGGCGCCCGGCGTGGCCGCCTTGAGCAGGCGGAACTGGCGATTGTCCACGCGGGCGTACACGCCCAGCTCGCTCAAGTCGCGGCACAGCAAGGTGAGATGGTGCTTTTCATCCACGCCACGGATGCGGCGCAGGCGCTCGACGGCGCCCTTGTCGTCGAGCTGGCATACGAGTGCATAGCAGGAATCCGTGGGCAAGGCCACGACGCCGCCGGACTGGATGATCTGCGCGGCCTGCTTGATCAGGCGCAATTGCGGATTGTCGGGGTGAATCTGGAAAAATTGACTCATGTGTAAGCGTTCTGGCGAACCAGCTTGTTAAGTTAGCATTATTGTACGCCGCGCAGCGCGGCGATGCGTTGTTCGATCGGCGGATGGGTGGCGAACAGCGCGCCCCATCCGCCATTGCCGCCGCTGATGCCCAGCGCCTGCATCGATTGCGGCAGCTCGCCCGGATGCACGCCGCCCAGGCGGGCCAGCGCATGCATCATCGGCGTGGGGCTGCCCAGCAGCTTGGCAGAACCGGCATCGGCGCGGAATTCGCGCTGGCGCGAGAACCAGGCCACGATGATGGAAGCGAGCAAGCCGAAGATCACTTCGCACACCATCACGGTGACGAAATAGCCGATGCCGCGTCCGCCGCCTTCGCGGTTGTTATTTTTCAGCAGCACATTGTCGACAAAGAAACCCACCACACGGGCCATGAAGACGACGAAGGTATTCACCACGCCCTGGATCAGGGTCAAAGTCACCATGTCGCCATTCGCGACGTGAGCGATCTCGTGACCCAGCACGGCTTCGACTTCATCGCGGTTCATGCTTTGCAACAAGCCGGTCGAGACAGCCACCAGCGCCGAATTTTTAAAAGCACCCGTGGCGAACGCATTCGCGTCGCCCTCGTACACGGCCACTTCCGGCATGCCGATGCCGGCCCGCTCGGACAGCGCGCGCACGGTATTGACCAGCCACAATTCCGTCGACGACGTCGGATTGTCGATGACGCGCGCACCCGTGCTCCACTTGGCCATCGGTTTGCTGATCAACAGGGAAAAGATTGATCCCGTGAAACCGACCACCAGCGAAAACACCAGCAGGCTGCCCAGGTTCAGGGTGCTGCCACGCGCCGGATTGCCCACGCCCAGCAAACTGAGCACGAGCGACAGCACCAGCATCACGGCCAGATTGGTTGCAATAAACAGGACGATACGTTTCATGGGCGTTGGCTCCGGAAAAACAAGAATAGCTAAAAGATAAGTGTGCAGCCGCGACTTTTCAAGCCCGCGCGGCAGGCGCAGGCCAGCCGCGCCCTAGAACCAGTCGTGCCAGATCGGGGTCACGTTTGATGGCAGTGGCGGCAACTTGGCGAAATCCACGCGCGACTCGCCCGGCGCATGGAAATCCGTGCCGCGCGAGGCGAGGAAGCCGTAGGCGTTGGCCAGTTGCGCATATTCGGGATACTGGTCCGGGCTATGGCTGCCCGTGACGACTTCGATGGCCACGCCACCGAGTTGCTTGAATTCATCGAACAGCACGCCTTGCGCCATGTCGCTGAAACGGTAGCGGCCCGGATGGGCGATGACGGCCACGCCGCCCGCGCCGCGTATCCAGCCCACCGCCTCGGCCAGGGTCGCCCAGCGGTGCTCGACGTAGCCAGGCTTGCCTTCCGACAGGTATTTCTTGAACACGTCGGGGATGTTCGCGCATTTCCCCATTTCCACGATGTAGCGGGCGAAGTGCGTGCGCGACATCAGGTCCGGGTTGCCAACGAATTTCAAGGCCCCTTCATAGGCGTCGGGAATACCGGCCAAGTCCAGCTGGCGGGCAATCTCGCGGCCGCGCGCGTCGCGCCCGGAACGCGTCTGGTGCAAGCCCTGCACGAGACCAGGATTGTTTTCATCGACTTGCAAGCCTACGATGTGCACGGTTTCGCCGGCCCACGTAATGGAAATTTCCACGCCGGCCACGAAGCGCATGCCCAGATCCAAGGCGGCCGCGCGCGCGGCGGCCACGCCCGACACTTCATCGTGGTCCGTCAGCGCCCACACGTCGACGCCGGCCTTGCGTGCGTGCGCCGCCACAGCGGCCGGTGACAGCACGCCGTCGGAGATATTCGAATGACAATGCAGGTCGACTTTAAGCATGTGAAAACAATACCCTGCACGGGCTCAGCATGGAAGAAGTTTTCATTGTACGCTGCTTATCAAATCGCGCTGCGGCGTTCCCGACACACATCAGGCCAAAAAGGCTTCCACGAGACGCGCCAGTGCCGCCGGTTGATCATGATGCAGCATGTGGCCCGCATCCGCCATCATCTCGCAGCGCACATCCTTGATGCAGGCCAAACGCCGGTCGATCTCGATGCGCGCCTGCTCCTTCGGCCCCATCCATTGCCACATATTTGTGTCATCGGCTTCCACCCACAGCACGGGTGCCGTGATGCGGCGCCAGCACGCCATCACTTCTTCCACCTGATACAGGATGGGATTGACCCGCTTGTGCTGCGGGTCGCCCATGATGTCCCACTCGCCCGCCTCGTTCTGCGCCGACCAGTGCTCGGCGAGGAAGGCCGCGCGCTCGTCCGGCAGGCGCGGATTGGTCTTTTGCAGGCGTTCGGCCACGGCTTTTTGCGTGGGATAGCTGCGCATGGCGGGCGGCTCGCGCAATTCGGCTAGCCACTTGGCATAGCGGCCCGGCGCCTGCTCCGGCTTGCTTGCCATCATGCCGAAGCCTTCCAGGTTGATGAAGCGGCCGATGCGCTCGGGCCGCACGCCCGCGTACAGGCCGGCCACGTTGGCGCCCATGCTGTGACCCAGCAGGCTGACGGGAGCGTCCGGCGAGTAATGCAGCAGCATGGCGTCCAGGTCGGCCAAGTAGTCGGGGAACCAGTAGGTGTCCGATTGCGTGTAGTCGCTCAGGCCAAAGCCGCGCCAATCGGGCGCGATCACGTGCCAGTCGCCTTGCAACTCGTCGACGACGAACTGGAACGAGGCGGCCACGTCCATCCAACCGTGCACCATGAACAGGATGGGCGCCCCTACACGGCCCCAGTGGCGCACATGCGTACGGGCGCCGCGGATGTTGATGAATTCGGAACGGGAAAGTTTCATGGGTTTCATCTCATTGCCTGCCTTGAAAGTAGCGCGGATGGCGCCACATGCTGTGTCTGTAGATATGACGGGCATAAAAGTACGACCGTTCGATAATTATACCGGATTGACGGTCGGCGCTCGGACTTGCCCTGCAACAGCGTAAAATAGCGCAAAACTTCCGCGTCCGGCCGCGCCCGGCGCTTCCACCACCGCCACAGGCTAACGATGACACTCTACCAATTGGGCGCAGATGCGCCGCAGATTGATGCTTCCGCTTTTGTTGCCGACACGGCCAACGTGATCGGCAAGGTGACCCTGGAAGCGAATACGTCCGTATGGTTCGGCGCCACGATTCGCGGCGACAACGAACGCATTACCGTGGGCGCCAACAGCAATGTGCAGGAAGGCGCCGTGCTGCACACGGACCCGGGCTACCCGCTGGACATCGGCGAGAACGTAACCATCGGCCACCAGGCAATGTTGCATGGCTGCACGATCGGCGATGGCGCCCTGATCGGCATCCAGGCCGTGATCCTGAACGGCGCGAAGATCGGCAAGAATTGCCTGGTCGGCGCGGGCGCCCTGGTCACGGAAGGCAAGGAATTTCCCGACAATATGCTGATCATCGGCTCACCGGCGAAAGCCGTGCGAGCCCTGACGGCAGACGATATCACCAGGCTACAAGGCAACGCCGTGAACTATGTGCAGCGCGGCCAGCTATTTAATACGCAACTCAAGAAGATTGGATAAAAGAATGACGACTGAAACCACGGGCGCCGTCAGCGCAGCCGCTACCGGCCAGGATACCCTGCAAAAATTTATTTTCGACAACGCCGCCGTGCGCGGCCAGTTCATCGACGTGTCCCACACCTGGCAGGAAGTGGTGTCGCGCCACGCCTACCCGACGGCCGTGAAAAAAGTGCTGGGCGAAATGGTGGCTGCCGCCGCCCTGCTGTCGGCCAACCTGAAATTCAACGGCTCCATCATCATGCAAATCCACGGTGACGGTCCCGTGCGCCTGATGGTGGTCGAGTGCGACTCCGACCTGCGCCTGCGCGCCACGGCCAAGCTCGACCCGGACGCCATCATCCCCGACGTGGCCACCGTGCCGCAACTGCTCAATGCCACGGGCAAGGGCCGCTTCATCATCACCCTGGACCCGGCCGACAAGGTGCCAGGCCAGCAGCCGTACCAAGGCATCGTGCCGCTGGACGGCGACGACATGGCGACCGTGATCGAAAACTACATGTTGCGCTCGGAACAGCTCGACACGCGTCTGTGGCTGGCCACGGACGACAGCGTCTCGCGCGGCCTGCTGCTGCAAAAGCTGCCCCACCATGGCGGCAAGGCCGAAGCGACGCCTGTGTCGGAAGAAGATGCGCTCGACACGTGGAACCGCGCCGTGATGCTGGCGTCGACTCTGAAAGAGACAGAAATCCTGTCGACGGACATCGACACCCTGATGCAGCGTTTGTTTTGGGAAGAAACGATCCGCGTCTTCGACCCGCTGCACCCGAGCTTCCATTGCAGCTGCACGCGCGAAAAAGTCGGCAACATGCTCAAGATGCTGGGCGAGGAAGAAGTCAACAGCACCCTGGAAGAAGTGGGCCAGGTGGGCGTGAACTGCGATTTCTGCGGCCAGCACTACGAATTCGACAAGGTCGATTGCGCGCAGCTGTTCATCACGGATGCGCCAGCCGAAGTGCTCATTCCGCCAGCTGCAAGCATCAACTGATTATTACAGTTTCGCCATAATCCCTCTGCGCCGCCCCTAGGGCGGCGTCTTTGTTTCTACTGTCATATTCCCGTCATCAGTTCGTCATCAGCCCGTCACGCGCCGCCGTTACGCTGCGCAGCTTGTATTACCCACACTAATTTCCACAGGCTGATGATGACCACCCACTTGACGCTGGCCCTGCGCCGCCATTCCTTCCATGTTTTGCTGGGCGCCTGCGCCGCAGGCTTGAGTTTGCCTGCCTTGGCGCAAACGGCCGTGGCCGCCGCCGTGGCCTCCGCCGCCACCGAGATGGCCGCGCCCGCCACTGCCGCCGATGACGGCGCACCGATGGCCACCGTAGAGATTTCCTCGCGCAAGACGCGTTCTTCCGTCGCCCTGAGCAAGAATGAAATCCAGAAAATCCTGCCCGGCACGAATCCCCTGAAAGCCCTGCAAACCTTGCCAGGCGTCAGCTTCCAGACGGCCGATCCATGGGGCAACAACGAGCAAAACCTGTCGCTCTTCGTGCATGGCTTTTCTGGCCAGCAACTGGGCTACACCATGGATGGCGTGCCGCTGGGCGACCAGCAGTACGGCAACTACAACGGCCTGTCGCCGCAGCGCGCCGTGATCAGCGAAAACGTTCGCAGCGTCGTGCTGTCGTCGGGCGCGGGCGACCTGGCCACGGCCTCGACCAGCAATCTGGGCGGCACCATCGAAACCTATTCCAGCGACCCGCTGGCCACGCAGGGCGCCAGCGTGCAGCAAACGGTGGGCAGCCACCGCACCTCGCGCACGTTCGCCCGCTACGACACGGGCGCCTTCGGCGACGGCAGCAGCGCCTATTTTTCCATCCTGCACCACGAAGCGCGCGCCTGGGACTTCGATGCGCGCCAGGGCGGCGACCAGTTCAACGCCAAGTTTGTCAACCGCAGCGAAGCGGGCAAGCTGACCCTGTTCTTCAATTACTCGGACAAGATCGAGCCGAACGAAGACAGCACCGTGCACGTGGCCGGCGAAACGAGCGCGCCGTACACGCGCCCTTTCCTGTATCCGGACTTCAAGGCGGCCCTCAATTATTTGTCGCCAACGGGTGCGACGCCCGCCGCGGACGGCAACAATTACCGCAATTACTACAGCGATGCGCAGCGCACCGATTACCTGGCCTACGCCAAGTTCGACGCCAACTTGTCCGAAGGCATGACCTGGTCGAACCAGGTGTATTACCACAAGGATGACGGCGCGGGCGTGGTGGCCGGTCCCATCGGCGTGGCCGGTTTGCCGGGCCTGTTCAGCGTGTACTACCCGAAACAGAATTTGAAGGAAGTCTTCGGCAACTCGGGCTATGCCGTGCGCACGACGGAATACGACATCAAGCGTGGCGGCTTCATTTCCACTTTGCGCAAGGAAATCGGCGAGCATCAGCTGGAAGCGGGCCTGTGGCTGGAACAGAACCGCTCGTCCGCCTATCGCCGCTGGTATGCGCTCGACGTCAACAACCCGACGTCGCCGTATGACCGCCCCAGCAATCCTTTGATCACGCAATACGGCAGCGAGATCGACAACAAGGTGGTGCAGCTGCACTTGCAGGATGAATGGCGCATCCGCCCCGATATCGCCTTGCAGGCCGGCTTCAAGTCCAGCCTGCAGTTTGCCGACGGCCAATTCCCCGTGCAGCCGGCCAAGGGCGCCATTGCCGGCGGTTCGACGGCCTTGCCGGTCGGCACCATCAACACGAAAAAATGGTTTTTGCCGCAAGTGGGTGCGCGCTGGGATGTCACGCCGCAAGACCAGCTGTATTTCAATATCCAGAAAAACATGCGCCAGTTCGTCACCTATGGCGGTGGCGGCGCCTCGCCGTGGAGCTTGTCGAGCCAGGCCGCTTTTGATTTGTTCAAGCGCGACGCCAAGCCGGAAACGGCCCTCACCTATGAAGTGGGCGTGCGCGGCAGCCATCCATTGAACCTGGGCACCATCACGGCCATCGATGGGCAAGTCAACGTCTACCACGTCGACTTCAGCAACCGCTTGCTGCAGATCAGCCCGACCCCCGTGATTTCCTCCATCATCGGCGGCAACCCCGTGCTGGCCAACGTGGGCAGCGTGCGCACGGACGGCATCGACATCGCCGGCACCGTTCACTTCGGCAACAATTTTTCGTTCTACAATGCCCTGTCATACAACCGTTCGCAGTACGCGGACAATTACAACAATGGCACCGCGCTGGTCTTGACTGCTGGCAAGAACGTGCCGGGTTCGCCCGAGTGGCTGAACAAGTTTGTTGCCTCGGCAACGTTTGGCGATATCGAAGTACAGCTGACGGGAGATTACGTGGGCAAGCGCTACGCGACATACACCAACGATTTGTCCGTGCCCAGCTATTTCCTGATGGGCCTGGGCGTGTCGGGCAAGCTGCCGGCCATGGCCAGCTGGCTGAAAAATCCGCGCTGGAGAGTGAACGTCAGCAATCTGGCCAACCGTGAAGGCTCGCTGAACGTGGTGGTCGGTGCGGCCGACAAGACGTACAACACCTTCCCGATCGCCCCGCGCCAGGGATTCCTGACCTTGACGGCGGACTTCTGATGCGCACTCCAATCTTGCCGCAACGGCATTTTTCGCGCCGCAGCTTCGTCCGGGCGGCCGCCGGCGGCCTGGCGCTGGCCGCCGCGCCAGGTTTTGCGGCCGGCCTGCTGGCCACGCCACCTGCCCGTCCGCTCGTGTTCGCCCACCGGGGCGCCAGCGCCCTGCGTCCCGAGCATACCTTGGCGTCGTACGCCAAGGCCATCCTCGACGGCGCCGACTACGTGGAGCCGGACCTGGTCGCCACGCGCGACGGCATCCTCGTGGCGCGTCATGAAAGCAATCTGATCGACACCACCGACGTGGCGCGCCGTCCTGAATTTTCCAGCCGGCGCGGCAAGAAGATGGTCGACGGCGAATGGCACGAAGGCTGGTTCGTCGATGACTTTACGCTGGCGGAATTGAAAACCCTGCGCGCCATCGAACGGCTGCCGAAAGTACGTACCGGCAATACCTTGTACGATGGACAATTCCAGATCCCCACGTGGGAAGAAATCATCGATTTTGTTGCAGCGCAATCGGCCGCCAGCGGCCGCATCATCGGCCTCGTGCCCGAGCTGAAAAGCTCGACCTACTTCCGCGATGCGGGCCTGGCGCTGGAAGACCGTTTCCTGTCGACCATGCTGGCGCACGAATACACGCGCCGCGCACCGATCGAAATCCAGTCCTTCGAAGTGGCAAATTTGAAATACTTGCGCGAGAAGCTGGGACGGCGCGCCAACGTGCGTCTGATGCAGCTGGTCGTGGGCGGCGATATCCGACCGATGGACGTGGCCAAGGCGGGCGGCAAGCTGACGTTCGGGCAGATGACGACGCCGGCCGGCCTGCGCGACATCGCCGCCTACGCGGACGTGGTTGCGCCGCCAACGCGCGGCGTTATCCCGCTGGGCACCGATCAGCGCCTGGCCAAGCCCACTGCCATCGTCGACGATGCGCACCAGGCGGGCTTGCTGCTGCACACGTGGACCTTCCGTCCGGAAAACCGTTTCCTGGCGGCCGACTTCCGCGATGGCAATGGCGAAAACGCACGCAACGAAGCGGGATCCGTGGCGGAAATGCGGCGCTATATAGAAACGGGATTGGACGGTTTTTTCAGCGACGATCCGGGTCTGGGACGCATCGCCGCCGGATAAACATTTCGTAACAAATTCTTTTTCAGGGCGTGGCCGGTGGCTACGCCCTTATTATTCGTTTCTTGAATTTCTGAAATTGGAATTTGGAATTAGACATATATCGCGAACTCCATTATTGTGCAATGCAACAACAGACCATTCATGGAGGGCATATGTCCACTTTTACCAACACCTACAGCAACGACAACGACAACTACTTCAGCAACCTGGGCCGCGCCACGCGCGCCTTCCTGGGCGCCCTGCTCGCTTCCAAGCCGTACAGCGAACTGGCCCAGAAGGAAGTCATCGCCACCGCGACGACCAGCGCTGACGACGAACGCTATGTGCGCCCAAGCAAGCGCGATTTCGCCCTGCTGAACTCGGAAGCGAACCGCTACGAAAAACTGATGCCTAACCTCGCGGCCGAGTTGCGCTTTCTGGCCTCGCGCGGTTAAAAAATCACGACTAATTTAAAAGGAAATTTTATGATGTTTCTCGAAACCGCACTGATCGCCGTAGCCGTCGTCGTTACCGGCATCCATTTCTACCTGATCTCGACCGGCAAGGCCCGTTTCTGATCAGCAAGCAGCAAGGCAGTCGTGTATAGCAGTAGAAAGTAATAAGTACCAGGTAGTAATCAAGCGGTGATATGTCAGCCTGGCAATCGGTCCAGGCTGGCAAGCGGGAAGTAATAGATAGTCAATACTCAGTGCGGCGCAGCAGCGTCCACCGGCGTTTCCAGCAGTGGCGGGGTTTGTCCCTTGCGCACGATCTGCACGAAAATCTCATTCTGTTTGACCATGCCCAGCTCATAGCGGGCACGCTCCTCGACGGCGCCCGTACCATCTTTCAGGTCGCGCACTTCGGATTCGAGCTTGGCGTTTCGCGCCTTCAATTCCACATTCTTTTTATTGGCCACCGCCACTTGGGCTTCCATGTCGGCAACGCGCAGCCAGCCGCCTTTACCCAGCCAGAGGGGAAATTGGATCAGCAGCAGCAGGGCTGCCAGGGCGAGCGTAATCAGGCGCATGGGGTAGTCGGTTAACAAACCGGCCGGATATCTCCGGCCGGCCAGTGGGTTTTACATCAGCTTACTTCAGATTATAGAACGCATCGCGGCCAGGGTAGCTGGCGATGTCGCCCAGGTCTTCCTCGATACGCAGCAACTGATTGTACTTGGCCATGCGGTCCGAGCGCGACATCGAGCCGGTCTTGATCTGCAGGGCGTTCGTGGCAACGGCGATATCGGCGATGGTCGAGTCTTCCGTTTCGCCCGAGCGGTGCGAAATGACGGCCGTGTAACCGGCGCGCTTGGCCATTTCGATGGCGGCGAACGTTTCCGTCAGGGTACCGATCTGGTTGATCTTGATCAGGATCGAGTTGGCGATGCCTTTCGAGATGCCTTCTTTCAGGATCTTGGTGTTGGTGACATACAGGTCGTCGCCGACCAGCTGCACTTTCTTGCCCAGTTCCGCCGTCAGGATCGCCCAGCCGTCCCAGTCGCCTTCATGCATCGCGTCTTCGATCGAGATGATCGGGTACTTGTCGCACCAGGTCGCCAGCAGGTTGGTGAACTCGGTGGCGGTCAGGCTCAGGCCTTCGCCTTCCATTTCGTACTTGCCGTTCTTGTAGAACTCGGACGCGGCGCAATCGAGGCCGATGGCGATCTGCGTGCCTGGCTCGTAGCCGGCTTCTTCGATGGCCTGGATGATCAGCTTGATGGCTTCTTCATGATTGGCCAGGGATGGCGCGAAACCGCCTTCATCACCCACGTTGGTGTTCAGGCCCTTCTTGTGCAGGATCTTTTTCAGCGTGTGGAATACTTCCGCGCCGTAGCGGACGGCTTCCTTGAACGACGGGGCGCCCACGGGAATGATCATGAATTCCTGGATGTCCAGGTTGTTGTCGGCGTGCGCGCCGCCGTTGATGACGTTCATCATCGGCACTGGCATCTGCATGGCGCCCGAACCGCCGAAATAGCGGTACAGCGGCAAGCCCGCTTCTTCAGCGGCAGCCTTGGCGACAGCCATCGAGACGGCCAGGATGGCGTTGGCGCCCAGGCGCGATTTGTTTTCCGTGCCGTCCAGGTCGATCAGGGTACGGTCCAGGAAAGCCTGTTCATTGGCGTCCAGGCCCATGATGGCTTCGGAGATTTCGGTATTGATGTTTTCGCATGCTTGCAGCACGCCCTTGCCGAAGTAGCGCTTGGCGTCGCCATCGCGCAATTCCACGGCTTCGCGCGAACCGGTCGAGGCACCCGACGGTACGGCCGCACGGCCCATCACGCCCGATTCCAGCAACACATCGCATTCGACGGTCGGGTTACCGCGCGAGTCCAGGATTTCGCGACCGATAATATCAACAATAGCACTCATGTCATTCTCCAAAGTTAAGCGTAACAGGGGCTGCACACTGCGTTCTGATGCGCAATTGCACAAAGGGGGCAAAGAAACTCCCGGCGGAGACTATCAGGCCGGGAGCTGTCTTACGGGTAATACTGTGCTATCGACCGGCGTTATTCAGCGACGGCGTTGGCTTCTTTGTGCGCCAGCGCTGCCTTGATGAACGAGGTAAACAACGGATGGCCGGTGCGTGGCGTCGACTTGAACTCAGGATGGTATTGCACGCCCATATACCATGGGTGGGCATTCTCACCCGTGCGTGGCAATTCCATGATTTCGCACAAATCTTCGCTTGGCGTACGGGCCGAAACGGTCAGGCCAGCCGCTTCGACACGGGCCAGGTAGTGATTATTGGCTTCGTAGCGATGACGGTGACGCTCGGTCACCACGCTGCCGTAGATCTCGGCGGCGAGGGTGCCCGGATTGACGGCGCAGGTCTGCGCGCCCAGGCGCATGGTACCGCCCAGGTCCGAGTTTTCATCGCGCAACTCGACTTTACCATCGTGGTTTTGCCACTCATTGATCAGTGCAACGACAGGTTGATCCGTATCAAGGTCGAACTCGGTCGAATTCGCGTTCGGCATGCCTGCCATGTTGCGCGCGTATTCGATCAGGGCCACTTGCATGCCCAGGCAGATGCCCAGGTAAGGGATCTTGTTTTCACGGGCGAACTGGGCCGCCTTGATCTTGCCTTCCACGCCGCGCTTGCCGAAGCCGCCCGGTACCAGGATGGCGTCGTACTTGCCCAGGTTGTCGCAGCCGGTCGTTTCGATTTCTTCCGAATCGATGTACTCGATGTTGACGCGGCTTTCCGTGTGGATGCCGGCGTGGCGCAGCGCTTCGATCAGCGACTTGTACGACTCGGTCAGCTCGACATACTTGCCGACCATGCCGACGGTCACTTCCGCCTTCGGGTGTTCCATCGTGTAGATCAGCTTGCTCCAGATCGACAGGTCGGCCGGTGCGGGATCGAGGTCCAGCGCATCGCAGATGATCTTGTCGAGGCCCTGGTCGTGCAGCATTTGCGGCACTTTGTAGATGGTGTCGACGTCCCACACGGAAATGACGGCGTCTTCCTCGATGTTCGAGAACAGCGAGATTTTCGCGCGTTCGTCTTCCGGGATGGCGCGGTCGGCGCGGCACAGCAAGGCGTTTGGCAAGATGCCGATTTCGCGCAGCTTTTGCACCGAGTGCTGGGTTGGCTTGGTCTTCAGTTCACCGGCCGAGGCGATATAAGGCACCAGGGTCAGGTGGACGAAAGCCGTGTTCTTGCGGCCGGCGCGCAGGCTCAGCTGACGTGCCGCTTCCAGGAATGGCAACGATTCGATATCGCCGACGGTGCCGCCGATTTCGCACAGGGCCACGTCGTAGCCTTCGGCGCCACGGCGGATGTAATCCTGGATTTCATTGGTGATATGCGGAATCACCTGCACGGTCTTGCCCAGATATTCGCCCCGGCGTTCCTTGCGGATCACCGATTCATAGATCTGGCCGGTGGTGAAGTTATTCACCTTTTTCATGCGGGTGGAAATGAAGCGCTCATAGTGACCGAGGTCGAGGTCGGTTTCGGCCCCGTCATCGGTGACGAATACTTCACCGTGTTGCATAGGGCTCATCGTGCCAGGATCGACGTTGATATACGGGTCGAGCTTGAGCATGGTGACTTTAAGGCCGCGCGATTCGAGGATCGCGGCGAGGGAGGCGGCGGCAATCCCTTTTCCAAGGGAAGACACAACGCCACCAGTGACGAAGACAAATTTGGTCATTGCAGATGGTGCCGAACGGCACGTGCGGGAAATTGAAATTATACACTAAAGCCCGCCTGCGTCGCCCCCCGCGCGCGGAAATTTGCGCCAAATACCGACTATCCGTCGCCCTCCTGCTGTCTACGCACAACAAAATTGCAAGCTGGCAATAATTGAAATATTTCCAATTCCATACTTTGTGTGGGCGAGCGAACAGACCCTGCCGCACCCTGGCGGCAGACTGGCATTTTCAACAGGAGGTCCATCATGAGCTACGAAGAACGCGACGCCTACGGCATGTATGTCAACCGCGGCCACAAAGGTCCCGGCCCGGAACTGATGGGTGCCGACACCCTGATCGGCGACCATGTGCACAACGCCAAGGATGAACATCTGGGCGAAATCAAGGAAATCATGATCGACATGCGCAGCGGCAAAATCGCCTACGCCGTCATGTCGCACGGCGGTGTCTTCACCATCGGCGAAAAGCTGTTCGCCGTGCCGTGGGAAGCGCTACTGCTCGACACCGTCAACAAGCGCTTCACCCTCAACGTCGACAAGGAGCGCATCGAAAACGCGCCCGGCTTCGACACGGATAACTGGCCGAACATGGCGGACCAAGCCTGGGCCACGTCGATCCACAGCTATTATGGAACGACGCCGCGCGAGTACTAATTAAGCCATAGCGCAGGGCTGGGGTCTACCTTAAAACCGGTACTCCAGCCCTGTCACATACGTCCTCCCCCGCGCCGTACTCATCGGCGTATTGTCGTTCGACTGCGACGGCATCGAGTTCAAGCGGTTCAGCGCTTCCGAATAATTCTTGTCCATGGCGTTCTGCACGGACAGCCGCAGGAACAGGTTTTTCGTCACCTGCCAGCTCGCATACAAATCGATCACGGCCGGGATCTTCGGATTGTCTGCCTTGAGTACTTCGCCCGTCGCCTCATCGGCTTCATTGTCCGGCGACAGGCGGCGGTTCGCACCCGTGTGCTTGATGATGGCGCCGATTTCCATTTTATTGTCCAGCAGGCGCGTGCCCACGTCGAGGTTGTAGTAGGTGCTGGGCAGCTCGCTGATGTCGGACGCGCCAAACCACGCGCTGGCGATCGAGGTGGGCTGACTGGTCTTCTCACGCGTGTACGACAGGCGCGCAAAAGCCGGGCCCAACTGGTACTGCGCTTCCAGCTCCCAGCCGCGCGTGCGCACGGGCGTGGCCGAGTTGATGTAGATATACATATTCGTCACATATTCATCGACCGTCTCCCAGTCCGTGGCGATCACTTCCGACATATTGCACTTGCGCCCGTTATCGCAGACGAGGAAGGACTGGCTGGTGATATAGCCGTCGATCTTGCTCTTGAAATACAGGGCCTTGAAGTTCAGCGCATCGTTCGCGCTCAGCAAACCGTGCAGGCTGGAATTGAAACCCAGCTGATAGGTCGTCGCCTTTTCTCCCTTCAGGAAAGGGTTCATCGACGCCCCGCCATCGTTCGAGAAAAACACTTCCTGCGGATTCGGCCCGCGCATGGTGCGCTCGGCGCTGGCAAACGGCTGGAACCATGGCGTCACCTGTGCGGAAACGAGCAGCGAAGGATTGATGCCGTGTTCCTTCAGCGCGATATACGCCTCCCCTTGCGGGAAACATTTCACGCGCTCGTCGCAGGCCGGCTTGTAGCCTGTCAATTCGAAACGCGTGGCGTTCAGCCCGGCATTGATCTGATAGATATCGCGGTTGTATTGCAGGCCCGCATACAGGCTGTCGATCTTTTGCTTGCCGGCCGGGCCAAAGGTATTGTTTTCAATCGATTGCCGGTTCGCGTCCGGATTGTCGGGATCGTCGACGAGGCTTTCCACGTGCTTGCTGTATTGATTGCGCATCAGCTTGCCGCCCACGGTCACCAGCGCATCGCCGCCCGCCAGCTTGAAGCTGCTCGTGTTGTTGATGTCGAAGGCGTCGGCGCGGTTGGCCGTGCTCGTGTTGACGAAATTGATCAAGGCTTCCGGCATGTATTTCTGCTTGCCGCGGCTGCTGCTGGCCATCACGTTGAGGTCGATCAATTCCGAAAACGGCGTGTAGTGATATTTCACATAGTAATCATCACTCCGGATATCGCGGCGCGTGAACGTATTGCGATAATCGCGCGCCGACAGTTCCAGCGCATGGAAGTCGCTCAGTTTGACGTCCAGTTTGAGCAATTGCGACTTCGGCTTTTGTTGATAGAAACGGTTGTAGCCGAAGCCGAATTGCTCGCTGTCCGTGCCCTTGCCATTCTTGTAGTTGTTGCCGATCACACTCGCGCTCGTGGCGGCCATGAAGCCCACGCTGCCGCCATCGAAGGCGGAATTTTTCATGGCCACGGCCAGCATGGCGCTGCGTCCCACGCCGTTATTGCCAGCAGACATCTTCGTGCGCGCGCCCACCTTTTCGCCCGCAAACACCACGTCATCGACGCCGATGGTGCGGAAGTTGGCGCTGCCGCCCAGCGCATTGACGCCGTCGCCGCCAACGGCATTACCGCGCGACACGTCCACGCCGATGATGAAATTCGGGTCGATCAGGGCGCCGAACTGGCTGCTGGGCACGCTACCATGCGCCACTTCCGACGGTGCGCTGCCATAGTAATTCTGCGTCACGCCATCGACCATGGTGTTGACCCGGCCAAAGCCGGACAGGCCGCGGATGTTCACGCTGACGGCGCCCTGCGCCGGATCGATCTGGGTAAACGTGCCCGGCATGCCGCGCAGTATCTGGTCTACCGGCTGCAAGCGCGTATCGGCGCCGCGCGCGCTGACGGCGCCCGGTTTTTCCAGCGCCTGCTGTTCCACGGAAACCGTTTCACCCGAGACATTCAGCGGCGAAAATTCGACCTTGCCACTCTCTTGTGCCTGTTGCGCCCATCCCTGCTGCGCGAGCAAGGCCATGCAGATGCCCACGGCCTGCGTCATTGTCTTGATATGCATACACCCTCGATTTCTTATGTGATTGAAAATTCAGCTGGCGCCGTGACCGCTCCCGGCGTCGAGCTTGAACGACACGGGCAAGGTCACCGTCACCGTGCCCTGGCGCAGGACGTTGTCGGGCGGCGCCGGCAGCGGTTGCGCGCGCTCAAGCACTTGCAGCGCTTCGCGGTCGAGCAGCACCGTGCCCGATGAAGTGACCAGCTCGCTGGCCAGCAGCTTGCCGTCGCGGTCCACCTGGAAGCGCACCCAGGCGGCGCCGGCCCGCTTGCGCTGGCGCGCATCGCCCGGATAGCGCTTGAAGTGGGCCAGGTGGCCCAGCACCCGGCTTTGCCAGCTGGCGGGCGCCGCATTGGTCGACGGCGTATCGCTATCGAACGGCGCCGCCTGCAGACCGCGCACGGCCGCGGGCGCCGGCGTGGCGCTGATGCTGGCCTGCGCGGGTATGGATTCTTCCTTGACGGCATCCTTGCCAGGCTCGTCAGATGGACTGGCCGCCGCTTTTTCCTCTTTTTCCGCAACGACAATCTCCGGTGCGGCGGCACGCGCCAGCACGGGCGTCGCCTCTTCCCGGACTGCACTCTTTGGCGGCCGGGCGGCACTGGACGCTGCCGACTGGCGCGCCCCTGCCGTTGCCGCTTGCCGTGTTTCCGGCGACATCGCTTGCGCGGCAAATACCACCATCACGCTGGCGGGCGGCTGCGTGCGCACGACGGTGGCGGGCTGCCAGCCCGCCCACAGCAGCAGCGCCAGCGCGGCGGCCGCCACCAGCGACGTGGCAATGCCCCAGCTCAATATCGGACGCGGATTCACCCGCCCTCCCGGCCGACCAGGCCCACTTTCAGATAACCGGCCTGGCGCAGGGTATCCATCACGCCCAGCACGTCTTCATACGCGGCTTGCTTGTCGGCCTGGAAAAACAGGGTGCGCTGGCGGTCGCCGCCCGTCTGCGCGTCGAGCAGGCTGCCCAGCTGCTCGCGCGCCACGGGCGCTTCGCCCAGGTACAGGCTGCGGTCCGCTTTCAGGGAAACGAACAGGGGTTTCTCGGGACGCGGTTCAGGCTTGGCCGTGGCGGCCGGCAAGTCGATTTTCAGGTCGACGGTGGCCAGCGGCGAGACCACCATGAAGATGATCAGGAGCACCAGCATCACGTCGATGAAGGGCGTGACATTGATCTCGCAGAGCTCCGGCATGTCGGCAGTGTCGTCGTCCGACGAAGGAAACAGGGAAGCCATGGCTCAGGCCTGCTTGCGCGTGTCGAGGTCGCGACTGAGCATCAACAGCACTTGCGCGGAAGCGGCGCGCAGTTGCGCTTTGTACTGGTTGATGCCGCGGCTCAAGACGTTGTAGATGACAACGGCGGGAATCGCCGCCACCAGGCCCAGGGCGGTGGCCAGCAAAGCTTCCGCGATGCCGGGCGCGACGGTCGCCAGGTTCGTGCTCTGGCTGGCGGCGATGCCGATAAAGCTGTTCATGATGCCCCACACGGTGCCGAACAGGCCGACAAACGGCGCCACGGCGCCGATGCTGGCGAGCAGGCCGATGCCTTGCGTCATGGCGCGTACCTGCTGCGCAATGAACTGTTCCTGGCGAAAGCCGGCCCGCTCCTTCAGGGCCGCCGCCGGCGCGCTGGAGTGCGACAGAGTCAGTTCCTGCTGCACGTCGCCGAGCAGCTGTTGCGCCAGCACGGATGCCCCGCTCTTTGCTGCCGCGTCCGGCAAGGAGGTGGCCGTCTTCAGAACGGCGACGGCTTGCGCCGCCGCGCGCCGGGCCTGCAGCAAACTGGCGCCCTTCACCAGCAAGACCACCCAGGTGGCCAGCGCGGCGACCAGCAAGCCGATAAGCACGCTTTTGACGACCTGGTCAGCAGCGAAAAACATGCCCAACGGCGACATATCGTGCGGCAAGGCGGACGCTTGCGCCGTGGCATGCAACAGGGACAGCAATACGCCGCAGGTAGCGTTTTTCAGACAGGAGATACGCATGGGAGCTTCAACAGGTAACAGGCATGGCTGCGCCAACGGCGCGCACGCGCATGCAAAAAAATCGGACGGACTACCTGGCTGCTGCGAAGAAGCTTGCTGGGAGAGAATGCCGGGCTGAACGCCCGGCGGAGGTAAAACGGTTTACTTGGCGCTAGCGACGGCGGGCGCCACAACCGGCGTGAACCAGACGAAATCGGCCTGCGGCGCCAGCACCGTCGCGCCCTGCTGCACCAGAACCAGCACCAGCGGCGCGGGGCCGCCCGTCAAGTCCTGCACGTGCAGCGGCACGCCCAGGTCCTTGTGCGCATGGTAGGCGCCGGCGATCAGCACGGCAGGCGCGGGCGCGGCCAGCAGGCGCTCGGCCATGCGGCGGTCGCGCTGCTGCTGCACCGACAGCATGGCGGCCAGGCGCGGTTCGTCGATCTGGTTGTCATGCATGACGCGGATGATGTCTTTCAATTTGTCATGCACCTTGCCATCGTTGGCCAGGTTCGAATGCTTGCCCTGCACGGCCGGCTTGTCGATGAACATTTGCTTGATCTCGCTGCGGTCCAGGTTGGCGGACCAGACGGGATACGGCGCGCGCATCGCGGTCATCACCAGGTCGCCATATTGCGCCCACTTCCAGTTCGGCTGCCAGGCCAGCAGCTCGGCCACGTGTTCGGGGCGCACGACGGGGTCCGTCTGCAGCCACGGCTTGACCTTGTCCACCTTGGCTTGCTGGTCCGGGTTCAGCATTTCCAGCAGCACGCTGCCTTGCGGACGCTGGCCCTGCAACTGCTGCAGCAGCCATTGCTCGATCTGGTGATGGCTGAGCTGGTCATGCTGCTCGCCCACGATGACACGCGGTGCGGCGGCCAGCTGGGCCAGCAATTGCTCGGCAGTCACGCGCTGGCCGCTGCGCAGGTCGACGATCTGGCCCAGCTGGCGCACGTCTTGCGCCGCGGCAGGCGCAACGGCGGTGGCGCCGGCACCGGTGACGGGTGCGACGCTGCTGCAGGCGCTCAGGGCCAGTACGCAGGCGGGCAGGACGGCGGCGAAGGACAGGGGAAATCTCATGGGCATGGCCTTTCGGGTTGAAGCACGCATTGCAAAATAACTACTGGCGGGCATTTTAATAGAAATGATTCTCATTTACAACCAATGCACGGCACACCATGCGGATTTTTTTACAACTGGCAAAAATGGTGCTTCGGTGAAATCTCCAGGTGCGGGGTAGAATAAAAAAAACGGAGGACTTGCGTGAATCAAACTGACCAGTTGACGGTACTGAAAAAACCGCTGCCAGAATCCCTTGCTGCCGTACTTTCCCTGATCTTTGCCGACCGCTTTTCCATGACGCAAGCCATGCGCGAACACCATGGACGCGACGAGTCGAGCTATCCCCCCATGCTGCCGGACGCCGTCATCTTCGCCCATTCCACCGAGGAAGTGGCGGCCGCCGTCAAACTGTGCAGCGCGCACGACGTGCCCATCATCGCCTACGGCAGCGGCACTTCGCTCGAAGGCCATGTGCTGGCCCTGCATGGCGGCGTGACGATTGATCTGTCGCAAATGAAGCAGATGGTGGCCGTGCATGGTGAAGACTTGACGGCCACCGTGCAGGCGGGCGTGACGCGCAAGCAGCTCAATGAAGAAATCCGCGACACGGGCCTGTTCTTCCCCATCGACCCGGGCGCCAATGCGTCGCTGGGTGGCATGGCGGCCACGCGCGCCTCGGGCACGAACGCCGTGCGCTACGGCACCATGCGCGAAAACGTGCTGGCCCTGACAGTGGTGACGGCCGATGGCCGCATCATCAAGACGGGAACCAGGGCGAAAAAATCGTCGGCCGGCTACGACCTGACGCGCTTGTTCGTCGGCAGCGAAGGGACGTTGGGCATCATCACGGAAGTGACGGTCAAACTGTATCCGCTGCCGGAAGCGATCTCGGCGGCCGTCTGTTCATTTCCCGGCACGGGCGAAGCCGTCAGCGCCGTGATCCAGACCATCCAGATGGGTATTCCTGTGGCGCGGGTCGAGTTTCTCGATGAAAATGGCGTCAAAGCCATCAATGCCTATGACAAGATGGCCTTGCCGCAAAAACCGCTGCTGCTGTTTGAATTCCACGGCACGCCGGCCAGCGTAGCCGAGCAGGCGCAGCTGGTGCAAGCCATCACGGCCGAACATGGCGCCAGCGATTTCGAGTGGGCCAGTCGCCCCGAAGAGCGCTCGCGCCTGTGGGCCGCGCGCCACAATGCGTATTTCGCCCTGCTGCAGATGCGCCCCGGCAGCCGCGCCATTTCCACCGATTGCTGCGTGCCGATTTCGCGCCTGGCCGAATGCATTCTCGCCACCAAGGCCGATTGCGAGGCGCAGGGCCTCGTCTACGCCATCATCGGCCACGTGGGCGACGGCAATTTCCACGTGCAGATGCTGGTCGACCCCGACGACCCGGCCGACATCGCGCGCGCGGAAAAGGTCAACAGCGACATGGTCACGCGCGCCATCGGCATGGACGGCACGTGCACGGGCGAACATGGCGTGGGCATGCACAAGATGGCTTTCCTCGTGGAAGAACATGGTGTAGGCGCCATCGACACCATGCGCGCCATCAAGCACGCACTCGATCCGAAGAACATCATGAATCCGGGCAAGATCGTGCGCTGGTAATCAGGCCGTCAATTCCATGCGCATCGGCACGAAGGCAATCCCGCCTGTCTCTACCTTCGGCCCCGTTGCGACAAAGCCCAGGCTTTGGTACAGGGGCAAGGCATAGGCCGAGGAGTTGACGGTAAAGGCCGTCACGCCGCCCTGGGCCAGCGATGCATCGCGGGCGGCCTGCCATAAACGGCGCGCCATGCCGCGCCGGTGCAGGGCGCGCGGCACGAACATGTGGAACAGGTGCGTGTTGTCGCGCATGGCCACGACGCCGGCCAGTTCGCCGCCGATATGCGCGAGCTGGTAATGATAGTTCGGCAGCGACAGGTAATTTTCGATGGCCGGCTGGCGGCAGTTTTCGATGAACTTTTCCGCCCCCGCACCATCGGGATGCAGGGTCAAAAAGGGCATCAAGTCGTCGATCAGGGCAACGATGGCGGGCGCGTCGGCGACGAGGGCGGGACGCAGTGTCGGTTCGGGTAATGTTGTCATATTCAAATAATGCCATGCCCTCCTCCCCGCCTGCAACTCTCAACAGAAATCCCGGCTGCTGGTGCGCAAGCGTCCCAACAAATGCGACATGTCGACCAGGCGCTTGGCCACCAAGTTGCGCACGATGCCCTCGCGCTGCCATATGCCGTACACGCCCAGCAACGGCGCGCTCAGCACTTCGCGCCGCTGGCTTTCCACCAAGTCTGGCCAGACGATGACGTTGACCGTGCCCGTCTCGTCTTCCAGTGTCATGAAGATCACGCCCTTGGCCGTGCCCGGGCGCTGGCGCACGGTGACGATGCCGCAGGCGCGCGCCAGCTGACCATCCGTGTAGCTGGCCAGCGCGGACGCCGGCATGAAACGCTGTTCCAGCAGTTGCTTGCGCAGCAGCGCCAGCGGGTGGCGGCCCAGGGTCAGGCCTTGCGCGCGGTAGTCGCTGACGATGCTCTCGCCTTCCGTCGGGGCGGCCAGCACGGGCAAGTCTTCCTCTTGCGTGGTGGCGCGCAGCAAATCCTTGTCAGGCACGGCCCCGGCTGCCTGCCACAGCGCCGCGCGTCGGTGGCCCGCCAGCGCGTGCAGCGCATTGCCGGCGGCCAGCACCTGCAAATCATGACGATCCAGGCCGCCACGCCGCGCCAGGTCGGCCACGTCGATAAAATCGGCGATGGCGCGCGCATCCTCAATGCGCTGAGCCGCCTCGGCGCGCATGCCGAACAGGCTGTTCAAGCCCAGGCGCACGGCGGGCGCGGCCCCTTCCGCAGTCTCTTCCAACGTCGCTTCCCAGCCGCTGACGGCCACATCGACGGGCAACACTTGCACGCCATGCCGGCGACCATCCTGCAGCAGTTGCGAGGGGCTGTAAAAGCCCATGGGCTGACTGTTGAGCAAGGCGCACAGAAAGGCGGCTGGCTCGTGGCATTTCAGCCAGGAACTGGCGTACGTCAGCAGCGCGAAACTGGCCGCGTGCGACTCCGGAAAGCCGTATTCGCCAAAGCCCTCGATCTGGCTGAAGATGGCCTCGGCAAACTTTTTCTCATAGCCATTGTCCACCATGGCATTGACGATGCGGTCATGGTAATTGTTCATGCCACCCTTGCGTTTCCAGGCCGCCATGGCGCGCCGCAACTGGTCAGCTTCGCCGGGCGTGAAATCGGCGGCGATGATGGCCACCTGCATCACCTGTTCCTGGAAAATGGGAATGCCGAGAGTACGCCCCAGCGCCTTTTCCAGCCCCTTCGGATACTCGACCGGTTCTTTCTGCTGGCGGCGCTGCAGATACGGATGCACCATGCCGCCCTGGATGGGGCCGGGTCGCACGAGCGCCACCTCGATGACGAGGTCGTAGAATTCACGGGGACGCAGCCGGGGCAGCATGCTCATCTGCGCGCGCGACTCGATCTGGAACACGCCGATGGTGTCGGCCTCGCACATCATGTCGTAGGTGGCAGGGTCTTCGCGGGGAATATCCTGCAGGCGGAACTCCTCGCCGCGCCGCGCACCGACCAGTTCCAGGGCGCGACGCAGAGCCGACAGCATGCCCAGCGCCAGCACGTCGACCTTCATCAAGCCCAGCTCCTCGAGGTCGTTCTTGTCCCACTCGATGACGGTGCGCTCAGCCATGGTGGCGTTTTCAATCGGCACCAGGCGCGACAACTTTCCATGCGCAATGACGAAGCCACCCGGATGCTGCGACAGATGGCGGGGAAAGCCCAGCAGCTGCTGCGCCAGGCCGGCCCACTGCTGCGACAATGCCGCCTCCGGGTCGAGCCCGCATTCGGCCAGGCGCTCCAGCAGATCGCGCTTGCCGTCGAACCAGCGGTGCGCCTTGGCCACTTTTTCCACGATGGCCAGGTCGATTCCCAGCGCCCGGCCGCTGTCGCGCAAGGCACTTTTCGGCCGGTAGCTGATCACCACGGCGGCCAGCGCGGCCCGCTCGCGCCCATATTTGCCGTAGATATATTGAATCACCTCTTCGCGCCGCTGGTGCTCGAAGTCGACGTCGATGTCGGGCGGCTCGTTGCGCTCGCGCGACATGAAACGCCCGACCAGCGAATTGCCGCGTGCCGGGTCCACTTCCGTGATGTGCAGGCAATAGCAGACGGCCGAATTGGCGGCCGAGCCCCTGCCCTGGCACAGGATGTTTTGCGAGCGGGCAAAGCGCACGATATCGTACACGGTCAAAAAGTAGGCTTCATACGACAGCTCGGCGATCAGCTCCAGCTCCTGCTCGATCTGCTCCTGCACGTTGGCTGGAATACCCAGCGGAAAGCGAAGGCGCGCGCCCGCATACGTTTCCTCGCGCAGATACGTCGCCGGCGTGTGGCCGCCCGGCACCAGTTCGTCGGGATAGTCATAGCACAGGCTGTCGAGCGAGAATTTGCACAGGTCCGCGATGCGCAAGGTTTCCGCCAGCGCCTGCGGCGGATACACATTGGCCAGGCGCAGGCGCGCGCGCAAATGCTGCTCCGCATTTTGCGCCAGCGCATAACCGCACTCGCTCACGGGCTTGCCCACGCGGATCGCGCACAAGGTGTCGAGCAGGGGCTTGCGCGAACGCACGTGCATGCACACGTGGCCGATGGCCACCACGGGTAAACCCTGCGCCTGCGCGGCCGCCTGCACGGCGCCGCGGTGCGCGTCATCCTGCGCCCGCTGCAGCAGGTTCAGGCCGATCCAGCTGCGCTCGCCGCCAAAGGTGGCCGCCATCCACTCTCCCTGCCCGCGCACGGTTTCCGGCTGGGCCGGGTAGCTGGGCAGCAAGATCATCAGGCAACCGGGCAGCCCCCGCAAATGCGCAAACTCCGCCGAAGGCGCGGCAAAATCGTCAGGCGTCAGCAAATAGCGCCCCTTGGCCGCCCGCGTACGCGCCATGGTAATCAGTTCAGACAAATTGCCGTAACCGTCGATGTCCCGCACCAGCGCCAGCAAGGACAGGGCCGGACTGCCGTCGGCCTGCGTCAAATGAAAATGCGCGCCGATGATCAGCGGAAAACCGGCCCGCTTGGCCGCCGCATGCGCGCGCACGACGCCCGCCAGCGAGCACTCGTCCGTAATGGCCAGCCCCTTGTATCCGAGCTGGACGGCGCGCGCCACCAGCTCTTCCGCATGCGAGGCCCCATGCAGGAAGCTGAAATTGCTCAGGCAGTACAACTCAGCATACTCGGGTAAGACGGCGCCCCACATGATCTACCTCAATACTGTATATAAACACAGTATATTATACGCATCTGGAATACGGCTTCTCGGTTATGCTGGTGTTTTACCTTACGTCTCGTCCACCATGATCGTCCACTTATTGAAATGTTTCGGCGCAGCACCCGGTGGCGGCAATGCGGCGCTGGTCGTGGAAAACGACGACAGCAGCGAAACGGCGCACCAACAATTTGCCCGTGAACGCCAGGTCAGCGCCTGCGTCTTCCTCGACCGACAAGCGGACGGCGGCATCGTGCTCGACTATTTTTATCCGCACACGCGCAGTCCCCTGTGCCTGCACGCTACCCTGGCAGCCGCACATGTGCTGCTGACGGCGCCTGGCGCCCCGGCAGCCTTGACAGTCACCACGGCCATGCGCGGGCAAGCCTTGCAGCTGGTGCGCCGTGCAGAAAATTTATTTATTGGTTTGGCGCAGCAGCCGGCGCCGGCCCTCATGGTGGAAAATTATGTGCCATCGGAACTGATGGGCCAGCACATGCATTTGCTGTCGCCGCCCGTGGTCGCCTCGGTCGGCAGTCCGAAGTTGCTGCTGGAAGTGGCCGACCTTACCACCCTGCGCGCGCTGCGGCCGAACCTGGAACTGATCGCCGACTGGAGCGCCTTGCATCAGGTCAACGGCTGCTATGCATATTGCCGCACGGGCGAGAACACATATGAGGGACGCAACTTCAACCACCTCGATCCGGCGCTGGAAGACAGCGCCACGGGCGTGGCGGCGGGCGCGCTGTCTGCCCATTTGCAGCAGTCGCTGCGCCTGCATCAGGGCCACGTGACGCAGCAGCCATGTTTGATCGAGGTGCAATACAGCGCGCAGGCAATCTGGGTGGGCGGCATGGTGCAACGCAGCACCTGAACGGGGCATGCCGCACCAGTACAAGGCAAGCCGGGCAGCGGCGAAAAGATAATCAACCAGGAAACAACAGTTACAGCAAATTTGTAATAACAAAACAAAGTATCGCTGGTGAATGCTGAAATGATGGCACTAGAATCAAGTCACAATACCACTTGGAGATACTGCGTGCCGACCCTCACCACCTTGCATAAAGCAGTCCTCATCAGCCTGTACGGCAGCGCCGCCATGGCCGCCTTCAGTCCCGCCGCCATGGCGCAGAGCAACGACCCTGCGGCCACAGAAGGTCCCGTGCAAACGGTCAGCGTGGTCGGCTCGCGCCGGGTCGCCAGTTCCTCTACCGATACCATGGTGCCGGTCGATATCATTCCGATTTCCAAGGTGGCCGAGCAAGGCGGCCAGTTCGACCTGGCGCAATCGCTGCAATACATCTCGCCCTCGTTCAATTCCACACGCCAGACAGGCGCCGACGGGGCCGACCTGATCGACTCGGCCGCCCTGCGCGGCCTCGGTTCCGACCAGACCCTCGTGCTGGTCAACGGCAAGCGGCGCCACACGACGGCCCTGGTCAACCTTTTCGGCGCCCGCAACCGCGGCAACACGGGCACGGACATGAATGCGATTCCTTTGCTGGCCATCAAGAACGTGCAGGTGCTGCGCGACGGCGCCGCCGCCCAGTACGGCTCGGATGCCATTGCCGGCGTGATCGACATCGAACTGAAGAAAAGCCTGGGCTGCGAAGCGGTGGCCGGCTACAGCCAGTATTCCGAAGGCGACGGCAAGAATTACATGACCTCCGCCTACTGCGGCATCGCGCTGGGCGACAAGGGCACGCTTGCCATCACGGGCGAATACCTGGACCGGGGCCGCTCGAACCGCGCCGATTCCGACAGCATGCGCATCATCGGCGACACCAAATCCAAGAACAAAACCCTGTACATCAATGGCGACTACGCCACCAGCGGCACGGGCAAGCTGTACTTCACGGCCGGCGCACAGACGCGCGACGCCTCGAGCGCCGCGTTTGGCCGGGGCGGCATCGGCAGCGACGATATTCCATCGCGCAATTCGGCCGCCATGTACCCGGACGGTTTCGTGCCCTTCATTAACGGCAAGATCGACGACCAGTACGCCACCATCGGCCACCGCAGCCAGATCGGCGAATGGCATGCGGACTTTTCGCAGACCTATGGCTACAACAAGATGCGCTACGACATCAGCAATACGCTGAACGCATCGATCGCCAACCTCGACCTGATGAACGGCGGCAAGGGCGTCAGCGCCAGCAACTACGACGCGGGCGGCTTCTCGTTCCAGCAACTGACCAGCAACGCCGATTTCAGCCGTTACTACGACACGGTGATGCGCGGCATGAACGTGGCCTTCGGCGCCGAGTACCGCAGTGAGGAATACAAGATCATGGCTGGCGAACCGGGCTCCTACAACGACGCGGACGGCGTGGGCGTGGGCGGCAATGCGGGCAGCCAGGGCTTCCCCGGCTTCCAGCCCGGCGACGCCACGAAGGCCAAGCGCCACAGCATCGCCGCGTATGGCGACGTGGAACTGGAATGGACGGAACGCCTGAAAACCCAGGCCGCCCTGCGCTATGAAAAATTCAGCGATTTCGGCTCCACCGTCACAGGCAAACTGGCCGGCAGCTACAAGCTGGCGCCGAACGTGCTGCTGCGCGGTTCGGCCAGCACGGGTTTCCGCGCGCCATCGTTGCAGCAAGTGTATTTCTCGTCCACCTTCACCGACTTCATCGGCGGCGTGCCCACCGACGTGGTGCTGGCGCCGAACGGCGGCACCGTCGCCAACGCGGCCGGGATCCCGAAGTTGAAAGAGGAAAAATCCACCAGTTTTACACTGGGCACCACCTGGACGCCGACGCAAGCCATCTCCGTCACGGCCGACCTGTACAACATCAAGATCAAGGACCGCATCGTGCTGTCGGGCCGCTTCAATGCCGACAACTATCCGGACCTGGCCGCGCGCCTGGCCCTGCTGGGCGTGGGCGAGGCGCAATTCTTCGTCAACTCCATCGACACGCGCACGCGCGGGCTGGACCTGACCGCCTCGCACAAGGGCGAGCTGGCCGGCAACCGCCTGAACACCTTCCTGGCCTTGAACTTGAGCAAAACGGAAGTGACGAAAGTCAAGACGCCCGCCTCGCTGACGGGCTTCGAGGATGTCTTGCTGTCCGAGCGTGAACGCCTGTTCATCGAACAGGGCGGCCCGCGTGCGAAAGCCACGCTGGGCTTCGACTACATCACGGGCAAGCTGGAATCGGACTTGCGCATCATCTATTTTGGCCCGCAAACCCTGGGTACCTTCAGCGGCACGGCTGAAGGCGTACCGAACGCCCGTTACAAGGCCAAGACGTCCGCCGACCTGAGCTTCACCTACAGTATCAACAAAAATACCAAGCTGACCTTTGGCGGCAACAACATCTTCAACGTCAAGCCCACCACGCAAAACGCGGACGAGACGGATAACGGCTTCAAATACGACAGCGTGCAATTCGGCCTGAACGGCGCCTCGTATTTCGGACGGCTGTGGGTGAAGTTCTGATCACCTTGCCTGCGTAAGAAAACAGCGGCTGTGCCAGCATGGGCAGCCGCTGTTTTTATGTCGGCATCACCACTCAATGCTCATCGCCCGCATAGATCCACATGGGCTCTGTTTTCCCTGCGCGCACGAAACCCACGGATTCGTAGAACGCGATGGCCTTGCCGTCCGCCGTCAGCATTTGCTGGTGAAACCCCGCATATTTTTCCAGCATGGCCGCCATCATCTTTCTGCCGACGCCCTGGCCTTGCGCCATCGGATCGACGAGCATGTGGGGAAAGTAGACAACCAGATAGCCATCGGAAATGGCATTGCCGATGCCAATCAATTTGCCATCGGCGCGGGCCGTCACCAGGCTGTGGGAATTGCGCAGCGCGGCCATCAGTTCTTTGGGTTTTTCCGCGGACGACCAGTGGTTGGCCTTGTAGAGGGCTATCACTTCTTGCTCGGTGATCACATCATTCATGGAAATTTGCATCGGCACGGCCTTTTTATGGATGACGCTGACCTTCGCAACGGGAAAGCTTGAGCGTTTCGATAACATTACCATCTATTGTATCGATCCACACCCACCAGTTTCACAACTCATACACGCCCATGCTCCAGTAGCGGCTGCCTTGCCTGTTGCGGGCAAGCCAACCCAATGCCTGCAGTTCCTTGCCGATCAGGCGATTCATGATGCCATGTCCGACCAGCAGCACAGGCCCCTTGGCGGCAAGCGCAACAAGCCGCTCGGCGGCGGCCCTGGCACGCTGCCGGGTGAGCGTCAGCGAGTCCGACCCGCGCGCATAACCGCAAAGCCAGAGCATCCGAAAAATCGCCGCCCACGCTTGAGGTGGCAACCAGGGCGCTTTCCAGAGCGCAAAGGGAAGCTCCGCTTCCGTGAAAATCGCCTCTTGCGTGAATGGCAAATCACCCAGCGCCCTGGCCGTCGAACATGCCCTGGGCGCCGTGCTGGCCACGATGGTCGACGCGGCAAGTGCTGCCACGGGGCACTCCGCAGGGATGCCCCCCTCCTTGATCAGCGATTGATTGTAGAGATCAATCCACTGTCCCATTTGCATGGGCGCTATCCAGCGCCCCTTGGCGAGTTGCGGCTCGCCGTGACGCATCAATGTTATTCGCATGTTCAGTTACGTCGCCTCGCTCATTTATCAGTCTGCCTCATTGCTCCGACGGCTCCCGGCCAGCACAGCCGCAGTGAACAATCTTTGCCCTGCGGCGGAAAGCACGGATAATAGCGCCTAACTTACTTATGCATATATTGGATTCCCCATGGAAATTAAGGTCAACTTTCTCGACAAGCTGCGTCTCGAAGCCAAGTTCGACGATTTTACGGTCATCGCTGACCAGCCCATCCGCTACAAGGGCGATGGTTCGGCGCCTGGCCCGTTCGATTATTTTTTGGCATCATCGGCACTGTGCGCGGCCTACTTCGTGAAGTTGTATTGCGATACGCGCAATATTTCCACCGAAAACATCCGCCTGTCGCAAAACAATATCGTTGATCCGGAAAACCGTTATCAGCAAATCTTCAAGATCCAGGTCGAGCTGCCGGCAGATATCTCGGCCAAGGACCGCCAAGGCATCCTGCGTTCGATCGACCGTTGCACAGTCAAAAAAGTGGTGCAAACAGGCCCCGAGTTCGTGATTGAAGAGGTCGAGAACCTGGACGCCGACGCCCAGGCCTTGCTGGCCTTGAATCCGGCCCCTGGCGCGAATACCTATATCGTGGGCAAGGATTTGCCGCTGGAACAGACCATCGCCAATATGTCGGGCCTGCTGGCGGGTCTGGGCATCAAGATTGAAATCGCCTCGTGGCGCAACATCATTCCGAATGTATGGTCGCTGCATATCCGCGACGCGCATTCGCCCATGTGTTTCACCAACGGCAAGGGTGCTACCAAGGAAAGCGCGCTGGCGTCGGCCCTGGGCGAATATATCGAGCGCCTCAGCAACAACCATTTCTACGCCGGTTCATTCTGGGGCGAGGACATCGCCAACGCGCCATTCGTCCACTACCCGAACGAGCGCTGGTTCAAGCCGGGCCGCAAGGATGCGTTGCCGAAAGAGATACTCGATGAGTATTGCCTGGACATCTACAACCCCGATGGCGAGCTGCGCGGCTCGCACCTGATCGATACCAACTCCGGCAATGCCGAGCGCGGCATCTGCTCGCTGCCGTATGTGCGCCACTCCGATGGCGAGGTCGTATATTTCCCGTCGAACCTGATCGAAAACCTGTATGTCAGCAATGGCATGAGCGCCGGCAATACCCTGGTCGAGGCGCAGGTGCAATGTCTGTCGGAAATTTTTGAGCGGGCCGTCAAGCGCGAAATCCTCGAAGGCGAAATCGCCCTGCCCGACGTGCCGCAGGAAGTGCTGGCGAAATACCCGGGCATTCTGGCCGGCATCCAAGGACTGGAAGAACAGGGTTTCCCCGTGCTGGTCAAGGATGCGTCGCTGGGCGGCGTGTACCCGGTGATGTGCGTCACCCTGATGAACCCGCGCACGGGCGGCGTATTCGCCTCGTTCGGCGCGCACCCGAGCCTGGAAGTGGCGCTCGAGCGCAGCCTGACGGAATTGCTGCAGGGCCGCAGCTTTGAAGGCCTCAACGACTTGCCGCAGCCGACCTTTGCCAGTGAAGCCGTTACCGAGCCGAACAACTTCGTCGAACACTTCATCGATTCCAGCGGCATCGTCTCGTGGCGCTTCTTCAGCGCCAAGGCCGATTACGATTTCGTCGAGTGGGATTTTTCCGGCCACGGCGAAAACTCGAATGCCGAAGAAGCGGCCACCCTGTTCGGCATCCTGGCCAGCATGGGCAAGGAAGTGTACACGGCCGAGTATGACCAGCTGGGCGCCACGGCCTGCAGGATCCTCGTGCCCGGTTATTCGGAAGTGTATCCGGTCGAAGATCTGATTTGGGACAACACCAACAAGGCGCTGCTGTTCCGCGCCGACATTCTGAACCTGCATAGCCTGGACGATGCCAGCCTGGAAGACTTGCTCGACCGCCTGGAAAATAGCGAGCTCGACGAGTATGGCGACATCGCCACCCTGATCGGCATCGAATTTGACGAAAACACGGTGTGGGGCCAGTTGACGACCCTGGAATTGAAGCTGCTGATTCATCTCGCCTTGCAGCAGCTCGAAGAGGCGAAAGAGCTGGTGGAAACCTTCCTGCAGTACAACGACAACACGCTCGAGCGCAAACTGTTTTACCAGGCCATGAACGTGGTGCTGGAAGTGGAACTCGATGGCGAACTGGAGCTGGACGATTACGTCGTCAATTTCCGCCGCATGTTTGGCAACGAACGGATGGATGCGGTGCTGGGCTCGGTGGACGGCAGCGTGCGCTTCTTCGGTCTGACCCCGACCAGCATGCAGCTGGAAGGCCTCGACAGGCACCAGCGCCTGATCGACAGCTTCAAGAAACTGCACGCGGCGCGCGCCAAGGCGGCGGCCCGCTAGCACCACCACCTGGAAGCGATGCCATGGCCACACTGGAATTCTGGTTTGATTTCGGCAGCAACTACAGCTACCTGAGCGCCATGCGCATCGAAGCGCTGGCGCGTGAAAAGAAGGTGCACGTGATCTGGAAACCCTTCCTGCTGGGCGTCGTCTTCAAGGCGCTGGGCTGGGAGACGTCGCCCTTCATCTTGCAAAAACTCAAGGGAGACTACACGTGGCGCGACATGGCGCGCCAGTGCGAAAAGTACGCGTTGCCATGGCAGAAGCCAAGTTCCTTCCCCCGCACGGCCCTGTTGCCCATGCGTGTGGCCTTGATCGGTGCGGACCAAGGCTGGATTGCGCCCTTTGCGCGCCGCATGATGGCGATGAATTTTGCTGCGGACCGCGATATCGACAACGTCGAGGCCGTCAGCGAAGCCTTGGAGGAGCTGGGCCTCGATGCGCGCGCCGTCCTGGCGCTGGCTTTGACACAAGACAACAAGTTGCGGCTGCGCCGCCAGACCGAGCAGGCACAAGCGCTGAACCTGTTCGGCGCCCCCAGCTTCATCAGCAACGGGGAATTATTCTGGGGCAACGACCGGCTCGACGATGCGCTGGCGCATGCGGCGGGCGTACGGTCACTGTCAATGTGAAACCTGACCTCTGCTTTCAGGAACGACGTGCGCAAGATGCAGCCTCAGCAATAAACCAGCGCACGCGTTTCTACACCTTCCCCGCATAAAAATAACGTAGTGGCAAAAAAAATAGTTAACTTGTAGTCGCTTGGGATTGCACGTACATTTCCCTTCGACAATTGCATTTATGCCATGCGAGGAGGAGCGAAATGAAAGCATTTCCTGCGCTGCCATTATTGGCGCTGCTATTGGGCGGATGCGGCTTTGCTCCACCCAACGCCTATCCGATCTTTCGCATGCCCAGCAGCGCAGAAGGCAATGCGCTGACCGAGAGCGTGGAGAAAGACACCTTGTTTGGCGCTCCCGCCACGCTGGCAGACAGCAAGATGTTATTGCTCAAGCAAAGATTATGGTATTTGAAGCTGGCCGAGGATAGCCAGCGCGCCATCTACAACCAGAGCGACTGGGCTTTGACGGGCGGAGCCGTGGGAACCGCGGGCGGCCTGCTCAAATCGCTGCCGACAGCGGCACTCGGCGCCGTCATCGGCGGTGGCGCCGGCCTGGTTGCTTCCCGCTATTCACTGGACCAGCAATCGACGCTGTATGCCAAAGCGGCCGACAAGGTGGCCTGCCTGAGCGTCGTCCTGTCGAGCTACGAACAACGCAAGCGCCCTGTCGAAAAGGTGATCTCCTGGCCCGACAGCATCGAACAGCAAACCACTTCTGCGCTCAATGTCGCCTGGCTTTCGGTACTGGCAGAACTGCGGGCATCGCTGCAAGTGCTCAAGCCGCAAGAAGTCAACATCAAGCAAGTTATCGATCTGCGCGACCGCTATGTCAGCAACAGCAATTTACTCGACATTACGGGAAATAATCTCTCGGCCGCCCTGCTCCAGCAGAAACTGTCGCATCAGATACCGGCCGGGGGAGTAAAACAGCAGAGCGTGGAAGCCCAGCGTGCCATGGAGGCGGCGGCCAGCGAGAGGAGTGAAGCCGTTCGCATCGCTCAATTGGCCCAAATTGCGGCCTTGGGCGAACTTGCCTTGGCTGAAATCGACTCCTGCGTCCTGATCGGTAAACCCAAGGCGGAATAAATCCCTAGCGGCGAACTTTCCCCCGATTGCGATGAGAAACCATATCGCAATGAGAAACGGAGCATACCCATGGACAAGCAACTGATCGAGCAGATCATCGCAGCGGCCAATAGCGATGCACGGCTGCACGCAGCCCAGCAGCGCGCGGCCGTGGCGCTGGGACTGGAAAACGCGCAGCCGCCGTTGCATAACGGCTGCGCAGCAACATTGAGCGCACTGCTGATCTCCGTCGGCGTGGAGATTCCCCTCACCTTGGGCGCAGGGCATCTGGTGCAACGCCTGGGCGGCAGCGGCATCCAATCGCGCCGCTGGCAACGCATCGGCGTAGGAGAGCAGCAGGCAGGCGATGTCGGCGTCACGTATGACCTGAAGAGTCCGCCTGGCGCCGACCACATCTACCTCGTGGCGGAACGCCTCGACGCCGATGTCATGCGCGTCGCCGACAACCAGCAGGCGCACACCCATACACGCCATGCCTCAGGCAAAGGCAAAACGCCCACCGAGTATTTCCTGCGTCCCAGCGGTCCGGACCTCGCCACTACCCCGCTGACGGCATCGGCCCTGCCGCTGCCAGCGCATTTGCCGGCCCAATTACCGGCCGGGCTGCAAGAAACCATACTGGAAATTGCGGCCCATTCCGAACTGGCACGTTACGACTGGCCCGGCCGCGGCGTCGCGCCGGCAGGCTATATCAAGGGCATGGCCCTGGCATTTGCCAAGGCGTACCACAACTGGCGAGAGAACGATGCCACTGCCTTGGCAATGGCGGCGGCCGCACATGGCAACGACGACAACGATGCGCTGGACTGGTATGCCGGACAATTCGCGGCCTTGGGCATGCAGAATGACAAGGATGGCGCCGATACCCTGCGGCATCTGTATGTCCTCCTGACGGGCCTGGGTATGCGCGAAAGTTCAGGCCGCTATTGCGAAGGCCGCGACAAGGATGCCGACAATACGGCGGCGGACACGGCGGAGGCGGGACTGTTCCAATCCAGCTATAACCTGATCGGGCATTCTGCCATGATGCAGCAGCTATTCGCTTCGTATGCCGCTTCCACGGAACTGCTATCGGTCTTCCAGGAAGGCGTGCATTGCAAGCCCGGCGACCTGGAAAATCATGGTTCGGAAAAGAATGGCCTGGCATTCCAGCAACTATCCAAATCCTGCCCCGCCTTCGCCGTCGAACTGGCGGCCCTGGGGCTGCGGCTCAGGCGCCGCCTATGGGGGCCCATCAACGGCAAGACAGCGGAACTGCGCTTCGAGTGCGACTGGATGCTGCTGCAGGTACAGCATGCGGTGAAGCAAGCCATGCAATAGAGGCAGGCAGCGGTAAACACGCGCGCATCGGATCAGGCATCGGCCAGCGCCGCGATCTCTTTCCGCATGTTGGCTATCGCCCGCTCGTTGTACTGGTCGGCGAAATACGCATCGCCAAACAGCTGGCCCGCCTGCGCCTTGGCGCTCAGGTGCTGCAGGGCCAGGCCCCGCTGCTCGTTGAAGCGCACGGGGTCCACGTGCGCGTATTCTCTTCCGATGGCTTGCGTGTAAGCTTGATACACCTCTTCATCCTGCCCCAGGATGGCCAGGTCAGCGCTGAGCATGGCGTCCTTCAGCGCGTGGCTGATGCCGGGCCCCTGGAAATGGTCGGTGGCGCGTATCAATTGCGCCACATCCTGGTTGTCGCCCGCATCGAGGCCGCTGGCCAGCCACAGCTGGGCACTGGCCTCTTCGCTCGAGTACAGGGCATCATCGTCGTGGCTGTAGACGGCGTCGTGGAACCAGAACGCCTTCTTGACCAGCGCGCTGTCGCGCTTGGGCGCAAAGGTATTGTCTGCCCACACGCGGATCTCGGACAGGCCGTGCACCAGATGGTCGAGGTTGTGATAGTGGCGGTCCGCGCCGCCATACGCCTGCGGTCCCGTCAGGTGCGCGAACCAGTGGTCCGCCAGCGCGATGTCCGCTGGCGATGCGCTGGCGTAATTCCACAGCGCTTCCCACTCCTTGCGCAGGCAGTCGAGTATCCACGCCTGGTAGGCCGGGCCGGGGACGAATTTCTTCATGGTCCAGTTCCAGCCGACGGGCCCTTCCAGCGCCTTGACGAAGCTGGAACTGACGGAGCCGAGGTCGCGCGGCGGCATCACGAAAATCGTCTTGGCGCCCTGCAGCACATCGACGTTCGTTTGCTGAATCAGGTTTTCATAGTCGAAATCGGCCGTCGTGCGGATGCCGCGGATCAGGTAGTCGCAGCCGTGCTTTTTCGCCGCGCGCGCCGTGTAGTCGCCCTTGACGATGACCACCTGCACATTGTCCCAGCCGCACTCGCGCGCGCTCTGTTCGATGATGCGCTTGCGGTCTTCGGCGGGAAATTGAGGGCGCTTGGCGGGGTTTTGCGACAGGAACACGATCACCTCGTCGGCGAGCGAACGCGCTTCGCCGATCACCCACATGTGGCCGTTGGTGATGGGGTCGAGGGTGCCTGAAAAGCCGATCTTCTGCATGCTGCGCTCCGTTTGCTTGATTGCTTATTGCGCAGACAATATATGCCAGCGGCGCGCGCGTCAATGCAACATGCCAAAGATCATGATCAAAACGTTACTTTTTCACGGCTTGCGGGAATTCCACGCGCACGCACAGGCCGCCCAGGCGTTCGGATTTGTCCAGCACCAGGCGCGCGCCGTGGCGCTCGGCGATGGCCTTGATGATGGCCAGCCCCAGGCCGCTGCCGTTGGCGTCCGTGCCGGGCACGCGGTAGAAGCGGCTGAAGACGCGCTCGCGCTCTTCGGGCGGGATGCCGGGACCGCTGTCTTCCACCGATAACGTCACGCCGACGGGGCTGGCGCGCAGGTCGATGTCGACCGTGCCGCCCTGCGGCGTGTATTTGATGGCGTTATCGACCAGGTTGCGCAGCATGATGTTGAGCGCATCGGCCTGGCCCGCCACCTTGGCCGCGTCCATGTGATGCAGGCCCAGGTCGATCTTGCGCGCCTGCGCGATGCCGGCCATGTCGCCCAGCGCGCGCTTGACGACGTCGTTCAAGTCCACCGCCTGCAGCTGGTCGCCGCTGGCGGCACTGGCTTCCTGGCGCGCCAGCACCAGCAACTGCTCGACCAGGCGCGTGGCCCGCTCGATGCCGGCGCTCACGCGGGAGATCGCCAGGCTGCGCTTTTCTTCCGACTCGGCCCGTTCCAGGCTCAATACTTGCAACTTCAATGCCGCCAGCGGCGTGCGCAATTCATGCGCGGCGTCGGCAACAAAATGCTGCTGCGCGTCGAACGCCGTTTTCACGCGCCCGAAGAGCAGGTTCAATTCATGCACCAGCGGGCGCACCTCGTCGGGCAAACCCGCTTCCGAGACGGGCGACAGATCGTCCGCCTGGCGCGCCGCTACCTGCTTGCGCACGCGCGAGACGGGCGCCAGCGAACCGCTGACGACCCACCAGACGACGAGCATCAATATCGGCGCCATCAGCGCGATGGGACCGACCGTGCGCAACGCCAGGCTGCCGGCCATGCGCTTGCGCACGGCCATGTCCTGGGCGATCTGCACGGTCTGGGAACTGGTTTGCACGGAGAAGATGCGGTAGGTGGTGCCGTTGGCCTTCACGTTGGAAAAGCCCAGCACGGCGCGCTGCGGCAGTTCCGCGCGCGTGATCGAGCGGAAGACCTGCACGCCGTCCGGCGTCCACACCTGCACCACCATATCGTTGTTGACGGGGTCGGCCGGCAAGGCTTGCGCGTGGTTGGCCAGCGGCGCACCGGAGCGCAGCGACAGGGCCATCTGCTGCATGTGATAGTCGAAAATCTGGTCGGCGTCGTACAGGGCGCTGCGGTAGGCGATCGACGCCTGCGCCAGGGCCGCCATGATGATGGCCGCCAGCAAAAACCACAGCAGGCGGCCGCGCAGCGAATGCGTCACCGTGACCTTCATCCTCATGCCTTGGGCACCATGTAGCCGAGGCCGCGCACGTTCTGGATCAAGTCGCTGCCCAGCTTCTTGCGCAAGCCGTGGATATACACTTCCACGGCATTGCTGTTGACTTCATCCTTCCAGCTGTACAGTTTTTCTTCCAGCTGTGCGCGCGACAGCACGATGCCGGGGCGCGCGATCAAGGCTTCCAGCACGGCCCATTCGCGCGCCGACAGGTTGACGGGATGCCCTTCGGCGATGACTTCGCGCGTCAGCGGATTGATGGACACGCCCTGGTGTTCGAAGACTGGCTCCGGCCGCCCCGAGGCGCGCCGCAGCAGGGCGCGGATGCGCGCCAGCAGTTCGTCGAGGTCGTACGGTTTCAAGACGTAATCGTCGGCGCCCGCGTCGAGGCCCGCGATGCGCTGCTCGATGGCGTCGCGCGCCGTGGCTACCAGCACGGGCGTGTCAAGCTTGCGCAAGCGCATCGAACGCAGCACGTCGAGGCCATCCTTGCGTGGCAAGCCCAGGTCCAGCAGCACCAGGTCATAGGTCTGCGTCTGCAGGGCCGTGTCGGCCATGTCGCCATCCTTGACCCAGTCCACCGCGTAATGCTCGGCGCGCAGCAAATCGAGCACCACTTCGCCGATCATCGTATCGTCTTCTACCAGCAATAAGCGCATGGCTTGCCTCTCTATCTTGTTATGCTTGCTTTCACCCCAAAAGATGAAAAGCTGGGGTCGGCCCCGACGGGGGAATGTGTCCCAATGTGACACATTCCGATCACGAAGTGACTGACCCCGGTACTCATTAATTAACCTAAACGCACAGGAATAAAAATCTTGTCGGGACCGCGCTGTATCAGCAAGGCGACCGACTTGGCGGATTTTTCCACCACGTCGCGCACCTGCTCGACCGTGTTGACGGGACGGCCATTGACCGACAATAGCACGTCGCCCGGCTGCACCCCGGCGTTGGCCGCAGCACCGCCAGCGTCTTCCACCAGCAGGCCGGCGCTGATGCCCGCCTCGCGTTTTTCATCCGATTGTAACGGACGCAGGGCCAGGCCCAGCTTTACCTTGCCGGCGGCGCTGTCGCTCTTCGCCACTTCGGCCACCTTGTCGGCCGCATTGCCCAGGGTTGCCGTCAGGCTCACGATCTTGCCGTCACGCCAGACATCCATGCTGATCTTGTCGCCTGGCAAGGACGTGCCCACCAGCGCCGGCAAGTCGGCCGAGCCGATAATGCGCTGGCCATTCACCTTGCGCACCACGTCGCCCGATTTCAGGCCCGCCTTGTCGGCCGGGCTGCCCCGCTCCACATTGGCGACCAGGGCGCCTTCCGGCGTGGCCAACTTGAACGAGTCGGCAAAGCCCTGGTTGACTTCCTGCACCGTCACGCCCAGCTTGGCATGGCTGGCCTTGCCGGTGGCAACGATCTGGTCCTTGATGCGGCCCGCCAGGTCGATCGGGATGGCGAACGACAGGCCCTGGAAGCCGCCCGTCTGGCTGTAGATCTGCGAATTGATACCGACCACTTCGCCGCGCGTGTTGAACAGGGGGCCGCCCGAGTTGCCCGGGTTCACCGCCACGTCCGTCTGGATGAAGGGCACATTGCTGTCGTCCGGCAGGGAACGGCCCTTGGCGCTGACCACGCCGGCCGTCACCGTGCTGTCGAAGCCATAAGGAGAACCGATGGCCAGCACCCACTCGCCCACTTTCAGGTCGCTCGAATGGCCGAGCGGCACGACGGGCAGGTTGTTGGCATCAATCTTCAGCACGGCGATATCCGTCTTCGGATCCGTGCCCAGCACCTTGGCGCGGAATTCGCGGCGGTCGTTGAGCTTGACGGTCACTTCGCGCGCATCGCGCACCACGTGGGCATTTGTCATGATGACGCCGTCCGGGCTGACGATGAAGCCGGAACCGAGGCCGTGCGTGGGCACGTCGCGGCCACCGCGCTGGCCGCCTTGCGGCCCCTGGAAGCGGCGGAAGAATTCGAAGAAGGGGTCGTTGCCGAAGTCGTCATTGCCGGCCTGGGCCGATGGGTCATAAGCCACCTTGGTGCTGCCCGTGACGCTGATATTGACGACGGCCGGGCTGTTGCGCGCGGCGATCTGGCTAAAGTCCGGCAAGGCCACCAGCGGCGCGCTGGCGGCGGGCGCCACGGCAGCGGCCACGAGGGCGGCGGGCGAGCCAGCGGCGGCATTCGCGCCTGCATTGTTTTGATGCACCACCATGGCGCCACCGGCGCCCAGCACACCGATCGCGGCCAGCGCGGCTACGGTGCGTTTGATTTTCAGGGATGCGGTATTCGTTTGCTGTTCCATGAATTGCTCCTCATTCAATGAGATTTTGATGTATGCAATAGTGGGCCACGAGTCTTAGGCGCTGCTTAACATTTTTCTATTTGGAAACAGGCGTTTGCGCCTTTAAGCATGGCTTAATCTGGCGTGTTGCGTGGCGGTCAATGGAAGCCCGAACGGCCTCCGGACGTGACACTGGCCGGATCAACCGGCCAGTATTTTACTGCATGGGGAGGCGATATTGCCTCCCGTTAATGCCAGCGCGTGGCGCCGGGATCAGATCAACTCAGCTCAAGCTGCCTGACGCTGTTCCAGGGTACTGACGGTGGCGCCAGTACCGGCGCCGATCTCGATCTTGCGCGGTTTCAGCGCTTCCGGCACTTCACGCACCAGGTCGATGGTCAGCATGCCGTTTTCAAACGTGGCGCCCGTGACCTTCACATGGTTGGCCAACTGGAAACGCTGTTCGAAATCGCGGGCAGCGATGCCGCGGTGCAAGAACGTGCGCTCGACGCCATCTTTCTGCTTGCGGCCCGTGACATGCAGGGAGTCGCGTTCGGTGATGATGTCGATCTCTTCACGCGAGAAACCGGCCAATGCCATCACGATGCGGTACTTGTCTTCCGACACCAGTTCGATGTTGTACGGTGGATAGCTCGGTTGCGCATCGGCGCGTTGTTCGTTGAGCAGTTGTGCCAAGCGGTCAAAGCCAATGGCGGAACGGTACAGGGGAGCAAGGTCAAAAGTACGCATGATAAATATCCTTTTCAAATGAAGCGATAAGAGGGGCGGACCTCACGATGAGCATCCGCTTGTTACCGATATACGGCCTCTCCAGCTCCTTTCAAGGCCTTGAAATTGGCGAAAAGCGCCCCAGACGCCGCTCAATTTGTAAGAAATTTTTACACAGCCCGTCCTTGGGGATTTTGCATGGCGCCCCCTATGCGGCGCCGGCTTTTGGTGTATGCTGGCGGCATGAATAATGACACCGACATCCAGCTCAGCGGCCCCGTCAAGGCCACCGACGGCTCCGGCCGTGCCCACGACATCAAGGCCATCCGCATCTTCGATGAAGGCTACGGCATCATCGACGTCTACGTCGATTTCGCCGCCCCGCTCGAAGCGGGCGCCTACAAGGACAAGACCCTGGTCGGCCACATCCTGGCCCGCCTGCGCAGCCTCGGCTACGTGGGCCCCGACTTCGGTCATGGCGACCTGGGCTTGCAAGACAAGAAACTGATCGTTCTGGAAGCGCCGGAAGAGTTTTCGGCCTTTGCCGTAAGTAAAGGCTGGAAGGATCTTTCGGCCGAGTTTGACGAGGACTGATCTTTCAATCTATCAACACCATCTGCGCCGCGCCAGCTTCTGCTGCCGCGGCGTTTTTCATGGGCGACCGTTTATTTAGTTACTTAGCTGATATAGCGCGCGCTCCACGCGGCGATGACGTTGGCGACGTAGGCCGCGTCATCGCGCCCCGTCAACAGATGGTCGGCGTCGTCGAGCGAAACGAAGCTTTTCGGGTGCTTGGCCGCCGTAAAGATATCCATCGCATTCGACAAGCTGACCGTCGTGTCGTTCGGCGCGTGCATCACCAGCAGGGCGCGGCGCAGGCCGGCGATGTGTGCCTTTAAACTGTGGCGGCCCGCGTCGTCGACGAATTGCTGGCGGATGCGGAAGGGCCGCCCTTCCAGCTGCACCAGCGCCTCGCCTTCGGCTGCGATTTTTTCCAGGTGGTCGCTGAACATGCGCGTCACGTAGGCGGGCGTGCTCGGGGCGGCCAGGGTGGCGATGGCGGTGGCTTCCGGCACTTGCGCGGCAGCGGCCAGCACGGCAGCGCCGCCCAGGCTGTGGCCGATCAGCAATTGCGGCGCGGCGTGTCTGGCGCGCAAAAAATCGGCGGCGGCGACCAGGTCGTCCACGTTCGACGAAAAATTCGTGGCGGCGAACTCGCCCTCGCTGGCGCCCAGTCCCGTGAAGTCGAAGCGCAGCACGGCGATGCCGTGCTCCGTCAAGCCCTGCGCGATGCGCCGCGCGGCCAGCACGTCCTTGCCGCAGGTAAAGCAGTGGGCGAACAGCGCATAGGCGCGGATGGCGCCGTCGGGTGCATCGAGGCGCGCCGCCAGCACATGGCCGTGCGCGCCGGGAAAATCTTGCCGGGTGGATTTCATTGTCTCAGATCAAAGCTGCCGCGCAGCGCGGCCGATGGCGCATTGTAGCGCCGCCCGGCCACGGCTGTTTTAGCCACGCGATGGTATGTCGAGCCCCTTGATAACGGCAGGCCGGGCCAGGAAAGCATCCAGCACGCGCTGCACATTCGGGAAGTTATTAAAACCGACGAGATCGCCCGCGCCGTAAAAACCCACCAGGCAGCGCACCCAGGGGAAGATGGCGATGTCGGCAATCGTGTACTGGCTACCCATGATCCAGTCGCGGCCCTGCAGGCGCTGCTCGAGTACGCCCAGCAAGCGCTTCGCTTCACCGATATAGCGCTCGAGCGGACGCTTGTCCTCGTACTCCTTGCCGGCGAATTTGTGGAAGAAGCCCACCTGGCCAAACATGGGGCCGATACCGCCCATCTGGAACATCAGCCACTGTAGCGTTTCATAGCGCAGGCCCGCGTCCTGGGGGATGAACTTGCCCGTCTTTTCAGCCAGGTACAGCAGGATGGCGCCCGACTCGAACAGGGCCAGCGGCTTGCCATCGGGACCGTTCGGGTCGAGGATGGCGGGAATCTTGTTGTTGGGATTGAGGGACAGGAACTCGGGCGATGTCTGGTCGTTTGTCTCGAAGCTGACCAGGTGCGGCTCGTACGCCAGGCCCAGCTCTTCCAGCAGGATGGAAACCTTGATGCCGTTCGGCGTGGGCAGCGAGTACAACTGCAGGCGCTCGGGATGCAGTGCAGGCCATTTTTGGGTAATGGGGAAGTCGGAAAGCTGTGTCATGGATATCCTTTGTTTCAATGAAAGATGCGGCGCCGGGAAGCCAGTATAGCCAAGCACGGCAATTTCAGCAGGACAGCCCATTCAGCCAAACAAGCCATGCAAAAACCAGCGCGGCGCGGCGTCTTCTGCGCTGCCGGCGATGCGCTCAAGGTAGACCCAGTAGTGGGCGTGGTCGAGGCCTTCGGCGATGAAATAATCACGCGCCTGCGACTGGCCCCACCAGCCCGCCTCGATGCGTTCGGCAACAGACACCATTTTCAAGGGCGAGCCATAAAACGGCCGGTGCTCGCGCATCAGCAGGGCGATGGGCTGGGCCAGCAGCCAGCCGGGACGGGGCATGCCGGCCAAGCCGGGCGGCAAGTCCGGCTGCGCGTTTTTTGTGCCGACCTTGGCCGGCAGCGGCAGCCACAGGTTGGCCGCTTCGGGACGGTAATCGGCGCGCGGCGCGGCCTGCAAGACATTGTCCGTGCCCAGGCGCGCCACCAGCAATTCCAGCAAGCGCTGGCGCTCCTGCGGCGTGCCGCCCGGCTCGGGGAACAGAGTGTCGCTGGGCGGCGCCATCGGCTGCACCTGCAGCGCTTCCAGGGTCAGGCCGATCACGGGCGCGTCCAGCGCCAGCTGCGCCAGGCGCTCCTTGAGCAGGCGCACCAGATGCTCGTCGCGCCACACGGCCTCGCCCAGCGCCAGGTCGATGACGGTGGGCGGGCGCGCCACCCTGCCCCGCTCGTGCGCCAGCAGCAGCTGAATGCGCTCGACGGCGAATTGCCGCGCGCACAGCCAGCCCGTCATTTGCTGCAGCAGGCGGCGCGCGCCGAACAGCAGCGCGTCGGCGTGCTCCACGCGGTCGAACAATTCCAGGCTGGCGCGAAACGTGGGCGGCGCTTCGAGCCACACGAACAATTCCGTGCTGTGGCCATGCGCATCGTCGAGCATGTCCATCAAGGCTGCGCCGCAACGGCGCTGCAAGCCGGGCCGCGGCAAGTGGCGCAGCTGCCCCAGGGTGCGGCAGCCGATGCCCTCTAACCAGTCGAGCCAGGGGCGCGCAGGCGGCAGCAAGGCGCACGGCAGGCCGTCAAGGCGGCGCATGAGACTGGCCATGCCCAGCACGCGGCCCCGGCGCGTACCGGCGCGCGCCAGCAGCCAGGCGCCGCGCGCCGTGGGCGCGCACGACAGCTGGGCCGTGTAACCGAGCGCGCGCAAGCTGGCCGCGATGTGCCGGCACAGGGCGCGCACGCCGCCGAACAGCCGCAGGCTGGCACCCGCATCGACGAGCAGGGTCGCTTCCTCGCCCTGCGCCACCAGCGGAGAATATTGCAGCAGCGCCAGCGCCACCGCTTGCAGGGCTTGCGCTTCCAGTTCAAGCGAGCGCTCGTGCAGGCGCGCCTGCGGCGCCAGCATCAGCGCGCCCGCGCGACGCATGCCCGGCCGGATACCGGCTGCCCGCGCCAGCGGCGACACGGCCATCACTTGCTCCTGCTCCAGTACCACGCCCAGGTGGTCAGCCGACCAGCGCGGGCAAAATACTTCGAGCGGGAGCCGGGGCAGGCACAGGCCGATCCAGAGTCGCATGGCGTCGCAATAATGAAGGAGGTTGCAGGGGCAGGAACAGGGGCGCGTCGCGCTGCGGTCCCCGGCGCTTGATGAAGCCGATCTCGATGCCGCCGGCGGCCGGGCGCACGGACAGGCGCAGCGGCGCCGGCGACGCATCCTGCGCGCCGTGCAGCGGGCGCAGCATGCAGAACAAGGTATTGCCGCTTTGCGCGGCCAGGTGCAGCCGGCGCAGGCTGTCGGCGCGCACGTGCGGCTGCCAGAACAGCAAGGCGCCGCACGTACCGCTGCGCAAGATGTTTTCCGCCGCCCACAAGGCATCCTTGCTGCCGGCGCTTTTGAGCCACAGCAGCTGCGACGGCGCCAGCCCCTGCGCGACCAGGGCCAGCGCCTGCGGCGGATGGGGTGGCTGCAGCAGCACGATGGGCAAGCCCTGCAGTTGCGCCAGCGCGGGCGCCAGCAAACGCAATTCGCCGCTGCCCGGCTGCTGCACCAGCAGGTCGATCAGGCTGCCGCTGGGCCAGCCGCCACCGGGCAGCTGCGCGGACAAGGCGGCAAAGCCCGTGTCCAGGCAGCGCGTGGCACCCTGTCCCAGCTGCGATGCACGCCATAAAGACGGGTGCAAGGCTTCCGGCGAGGCCATCAATTGAGAATGTTGCATCATTGAATAGAGAGGTTGATACTGTATGCATATACAGTACTATCCGGACCCGCTTTTGACAAGGTTTATCTGACTGTCGCCAGCGCCGGGGCCGCTCCGCCATGTCCGAAAAACCCCGTTTTTAGTATCGATTGCTGTACCATAAGCACTCTCCTTACCGCTCGGCAATGCACCGGGCGGCTTCCTCCGTCCATAAGGAAACGCATTTGACCACCATCCAAATCATCAGCGCCATCGTCTTCGGCCTCGCGCTCATCCACACCTTTGCCGCCAAGTCGTTTGAAACCTTGTCGCGGCGCCATCCCCGCCATGCGGGCCTGCTGCACTTGCTGGGCGAAGTGGAAGTCGTGTTCGGCTTCTGGGCCTTCATTTTGATTATCATCATGGCCTTTGTCTCGGGCAGCGATGCAGCCATCGAGTATGCCGAGTCGCGCCATTACACGGAGCCGCTGTTCGTCTTTGTCGTCATGGTCGTGGCCGCCTCGCGCCCCGTGCTCGACGCCGTGCAGCGCCTGCTAAAAAGCGTGGCGCGCGTGATGCCGCTGCGCACGGAACTGGCCCTCGTCTGGCTGGGACTGGCGCTCGTTCCCCTGACGGGCTCATTGATCACGGAACCGGCCGCCATGACCCTGGCCGCGCTGATGCTGGCGCCGCAAATCTTCCGCCCGGGCATCCCCGAATGGTTGAAATACGGCGCGCTGGGCGTGCTCTTCGTCAACGTTTCCATCGGCGGCACCCTCACCTCGTACGCGGCGCCGCCCGTGCTGATGGTGGCTACCACGTGGAACTGGGACAGCGCCTTCATGGCCAGCCATTTCGGCTGGAAGGCCGCCATCGCCGTGCTGGTCAACGCCACGGGCGTGAGCATTTTGCTGCGCAAATACCTGCACAGCAACACCTCCGACATCAAGCCGAAGGCCGGCGAAGTGGAAGCGCCAAAAGTGCCGCTGGCCGTCAGCCTCGTGCACATGATCGTGCTGGCCGGCGTGGTCACCCTGGCGCACCATCCCGTGCTGTTCATCGGCCTGTTCCTGTTCTTCCTCGGTTTCGTGCAGGCGTATGAACGCTATCAAAGCCCGCTGATCCTGAAGGAAGGCTTGCTGGTGGGCTTCTTCCTTGGCGGCCTGGTGGTACTGGGCGGCATGCAGCAATGGTGGCTGCAACCCATCGTCTCGAGCCTGAAACCGCTGGCCCTGTTTTTCGGCGCCCTGGGCTTGACGGCCATTACCGACAATGCGGCCCTGACTTACCTCGGCTCGCTGATCGTCGGCATGACGGACGAGGCGAAATACATGCTGATGGCCGGCGCCGTGGCCGGTGGCGGCCTGACCGTCATCGCCAATGCGCCGAATCCGGCCGGGGTGGCCCTGCTGCGCCGCGGCTTCAAGGATGAATCGATCGGCGCCGTCGGCCTGCTGGCCGGCGCCCTGCTGCCGACAGCCGTGTCTGCCGTGGCCTTCCTGGCCCTGTAAGTCTTCACGGGGCGGCTGCCGGCCGCCCCCGCTCCCTTCAGTTTCCCTCCTCAGTTGCCTTCATACACGAGGAAATGCAGCCGGTCATAGAACAGGCTGTAGGCATAGTCGAACGTGCCCACGCTGCGAAAACCCTTGTGCAGATACACTTGCAGCGCTTCGCTTTTTTCCCACACGGTCAGGGTAATGCGCGCACAGCCCTTGCGGCTGGCCAGGTCGCGGATTTCATGGAACATTTGCCGGAACAGGCCCTGCCCCCGGTATTTCTCGTCGATGGCCAGGCTGCTGACGAAACAGTCGTCGGCGCGCGCATGCGCGAGCACGAATGCGTCATAGGCATCGTCGAGCGCCTTCATGTCGTCGCGGTAATATGAGACGGCGCCGCAGGCCTGGAACTCGTCCATCGTCGCGGCCGTGAAAAAGCCGATGAAACGCTCGTCCTCGTCATGCAGGCCGTGGATGTGCGCCAGATACGGGTCGATGTTTTGCCGCCGCTGCAATTCGACGAATTGCAAATTCAATTTATTTCCAAACGAGCAGTATTCGAGGTAGCTGGTAGCAAACAGCAGCTTCGCCATGCGGTTCTTCGTCTCGTCATCCAGCAGTTCGCCCGGCACCAGCGTGAGCGGCGCATGCGACAGCAAGTCCGCCTGCGCCTCGTCACCGGATGGGGCGGCATCGCTGACGGCCGGCATGCGGCTGCCGTGGCGGCCCACGGTGGGACGCCAGAAATTGCCGGCGGCAATATGCTGCGAACGGTGGGCCAGCAGGTAGCGGCAAAAGACGCTATTCACGCGGTCGAGCTGCGGGTCGTCCGACAGCACCGAGTAATAATGGAAATGATCGATGTCGGCCCGCAGCTGGGCCGCATACGCCATGCGCGGCACTTCCTCGATGTCGAACACGTCGACGATATCGGGCAGGCTCAAAGGATCGTCGAGCCGCCAGTCGATGTCGTCGAGCCTGGCGACGCAGCGCGCATACGCGCGCCGTTCCTCGTCGCTCAGGGGAATGTGCATGTCGGTAATGATATCGTCCAGCAAACGCATGCCGCGGATGCCGCCCACCACCGCTTCCCGCGCGCCGTCATACAGCACGCAATAACGCTGGTAGAACTCGGCATGGCTGAGCACGGTCACGCCCAGGTTCTTCTTCCATTCCGCATAGAACTGGCCAAACAGCTGTGCCTCGAATTGCGGACAGGAACGGGGGATCTGCGCATCGATGCCCGCATAGGCAAGGTTCACATTGCGCTGGATCACGCGCAGCGCCGCATCGTTCTTCTTGGCGATCAGCATGCCCGTTTCATCGAGAAACAGATTCATCCAGCTGACGTGCCGGCGCTCTTCGCTGTCATTAGCGTTGCGCTGGAAATAATCGGGCACTTCCGGCTTCATCAGGAAAATCGTCGCCGGATTATGCGGGATCGTATCGACATCCATATACATGCCGCCGTATTCGCACATGATGAGGATGCGGAAATAATCGGACAAGGTGGCGAAGTAGCGCTGCGTATGCAGGGTATCGAGGATGCCGAAGCGGGCCGGCGCGAAATCGAGCGCCAGCGCGCGCAGCGAATTGATATGCAGGGTCGTGCCGCCGATGGCATAGCGGCCTATGGTGTAGCGCCCGGCGCCGCCCGTGGGGCTGAAGCGCTCGTCATTGCGCAGCTGCTGCGCATCCCACACCCACAAGATGGAAACGTACGGCGCGCCGCCGTTATGCCGCACCTCTTCCAAGGCCGCGCCCCACTGCTGGATCGCTTCGGCGGCGATGGCCGGCAGCGGTCCGCCCATCCAGATGCGGTGCAGATAGCGCTCGTCGTCGCCGAGCGCGCGCGTGGGGATGCAGCTGAGCGAGGAACAGCTTGCCGCATTGAAATGGTTGAAGTTCAGGGCGACGAAGCTGCGCAGGGCCGCGATGCCCGCCTGATGCTCCACGGCCAGTTGCTCCAGGTCGCTGCCGGCCGGACGGACATCGGCCAGCGTGATGTAATCGAGTTTCAGCCGGTTGATGCGGAACTCGTATTCCAGGTTGAAAATCTTTGCTTGATCGTGTTTCGAGGCCAGGTCATCTATTTTCATGGGCGCACCATTTTCCGCAGGAGAGTGTCAATAAACTTCGCAAGGGGTAAAACAAGGTCGAGAACAAGCGCATCGTTGCGCCATCAGTGCCGGGCCAGCCGCACCCCGCTTTCCTGGCGCCCCGCCATGCCCCGCGTAAACAGCAGCAGGCAGGCCGTGATGACCACGATGACGGGAATATTGAGCAGCGCATACGTTTCCAGCGCATAGCCGAAGCGCTGGCACAGCACGTTGTACAACTGCAGCCAGGCGGACAGATAAATGCAGTACAGCAAGCTCATGGCGGCCGTCGTCAACGTCATCGATTCCTTGCTGGCCGTGATCGCGCTGCGGATCAGGGCGCCGTTGAACAGGCCGAAGCCGATGGAATAGACAAACATGCAGGCGGCAAACACGTCGACGTGATGGCGGCCCGCGCCGGCGCCCAGCATGCCGGCGGCCGCGATCAGCCCGCCCAGGCGCAGTAGGGAAACGAGCGGGAAATCCTGGCGCAGGCGCTGGATGGCAATGCTGCTGAGAACAAAGCCAGACAAGATCACGCATTGCAGGGCGATATACGTGGCGTAGGGCGCGCCCATTTCCTGCAGCACGAAGATGGGCGAAAAACCGATCCAGGCCGTCAGGGGCACGGTGGCCAGCCCTGCCGTGAACATGCCGAACATGAAGCGCCCATTGCTGAAAATGGCCGCATAGCTGCGCACGATGGCGGCCAGGTCCGGGCGCGTGACCGGCGGCGCAGTGCGCGGCATGGTCTTGAACAGGCCCAGCAAGGACAGCAGCGACAGCAGGCCCGAGAGGAAAAAGACGTAGCGCCAGTCCAGCCGGCTGATGATGGCGCTGCCGAGGATGGGGCCGGCCAGGGGCGCAAGGATGGTGGTGCTCGACAGGATGCTGCTCAGCTTGACGGCCGCCATGTCGTCGAACAGTTCATGGATCATGGCATAGCCGACAAAGATGAAACAGCAACCCATGCCCTGGATGAAACGCACGGCGAGAAATTGCTCGATCGAGGCTGTCAATGGCACGGCCAAGGTGGCCAGCAGGAACAAGGTATTGCCAGTCAACACCAGCTTGCGCTTGCCGATGGTGTCGGCCAGGGGACCCAGGAAAATCTGCAGCGAGCTGCCGCCCAGCAGATACAGGCTCAGGGACAGGGGAACGAACTTTTTCTCCGCCTGGAACTCCTCGACGATGCCCAGCATCGCCGGCATGATCATGTCGTTCGACAGATAGATGTTCAGTTCAAAGACGAGGAAAAACGCAAAAAACCATAACAATTGCTTGGACTTGATGGACATGGCGCGTTCCGTAACGTGGGTGGCTGCCGTCAGTGCGTATCAGCCGTCGGGGCATGGGACGGCGGACACGGTTTCAAACTGAAAACGTGTACCAATTGTATACCAGTTAGTATTTTTAGCGCCTATTTTTGTGATTTTTAAATACCGCAGCAATACCACTTGAGTGAAATCCATGGTACTGCGGTATTTAGAATTCAGGCTAAAAAGGGCGCGGCCAGCGTGCCGGCGCGCTGGCCGCGGCCCTGCGGGGAAAGGGAGACGATGCGTACCAGTGCCAGCGCACCGTTGCGGCGCGCGGCACGCTGGTTTAACGGCGACGGTGGCTGGCGAAGAAATCGAGCAGCATCTTGCTGGCGTCGGGCTTGGCCTTGTCGTTGAATGGCAGGCTGGCGTCGCCGCCGCTCCATGCGTGCTCGAGGTGCTCGACCTGCGCCACGCGCAACAGCACATCCTTGCCCACCTGATAATCGTGCAGGGCATACGCATGGGCCGGATTGCGCCCGCCCGCCGTGCCGCCAGGCAGGCGCTGCGCCGTCACGGCGGTATCGAACGGCAAGCGGTTGACGCGCACGCTCTGGCGTACCAGCTGCGTCTGGTTAATGGGCCGCACCACCTTGTCGGCCAGCCCTTGCAGCAAGATGGTGGGCAGGCGGGGAAACGCAGGCTGGCGCGCCAGCACTTCATCGATGGCCGCATCGGCGCGGGCGGCGGCGCCATGCTGCATCACGCCCAGCGCGCCGATCAGGTTATGCCCGGCGCCAAACACGGGCCCGGAATGCAGGCCCAGCGCCGCGAACAGATGGGGATGATTCAGGGCCACGATATGCGCCATGCCGGCGCCGGCGGAAATGCCGCAGATATAGATGCGCGCACGGTCGATCGCATAGCGGGCCGCCACCTGCTCGATGGCGCCGACGATCAGGCGCACGTCGCCGCCGCCCTCCTGCGTCAGCTTGTCGTACCACTTCCAGCAGCGGCGCGCATGCGAGCGCAGCGACTGCTGCGGATACAGCACGGCGTAGCCCTTGCGCTCGGCCAGGCGGTTCATGCGCGTGCCGTCGGCAAACTGTGTGGCGCTCTGCTCGCAGCCGTGCAGCATCACCAGCAGCGGCCGGCCCCGGCTGCGCATGGCGGCGCTCGGCGCCTTCTCGGGCAAGTACAAAAAATACGGCAGGCGCCGGCCCGGCAACTGTCCCAGTTCCGGCAACGGCGCATAGTGGGCGGCCAGCCACTTGCCCGGCGGGGGCGCCGTTCGCTTGCGCACGCGCGGTGGCGACAGGGGCGTGGCAAAGGGCGCCAGCGAGGGCAAGGCGTCGCTGGCGGGCCTGGCGCGCGGCTTGGCGATTGTTTTGGCCTTGGTCTTGGCCACGGGCTTGCTGCGAGGTTTGGCCGTGGGCTTGGCTGGCACGGGTCCGAACAGCACCTTGGCCAGCTTGGTCGCCGTGCGCTGCTGCGCCTTACCGGCGCTCAATAGCCCGCGCAGCCATTTGGTGGCGGGCTTTACCATGGCACGCGGCGCGCGTGTCGTTGTGGAGCGTACCGCAAGTTCATCCCACTGCATCGTTGCGTCATCAGCATGTGCGGCCTCCTCCTTGGAACGCATAGAGTACCGCAATTAGCTGACAGCACCGTACGTTTGCACACGGATAAAAGTGCCGCTGGCACCATTGAGGCAGATCAAACGCGACATAGTACGTATGCTTAATCTGGATGTTCGATCAGCACTTCACACGAGGAGAGAACACCATGAGCTATCTGGACCGCGATATCCTGGGCATGTACCGCAACCACGACGGCCCGGGGCCGGCCCTGATGGGGGCCGATACCCTGATCGGGGACGATGTCTACAATCACGACGACGAGGAGCTGGGCGACATCAAGGAAATCATGCTCGACATGCGCACGGGCCAGATCGCCTATGCCGTGCTGTCCTTCGGCGGCGTCCTGGGCATGGGCGACAAGCTGTTTGCTGTGCCTTGGGAGCGCCTGACCCTGGACACCGTCAACAAGCGCTTCCTGCTGAACGTCGACAAAGACTTGCTGAAAAACGCTCCCGGCTTCGACAAGGACAACTGGCCCGACATGGGCAGCGAAGCCTGGAACCAGCAGATGGAAGCGTTCTATGGCAGCAGCACACGCTACGGCGGCGGCGCCATGGCAGGCAGCCACATGCCATCCGGCAGCGACCTGCGCAGCGGCGCCAGCCTGCAGTCGGGCAGTGAAGGCAGCCTGACCGGCACCTCCATGAGCGGCAGCCGCGCCGGCACGGGCAGCAGCCAGGGCGACCTGGGCGATCTGGGCTCGCGCTCCTCGCTCAGCGATGATGATGATCTCAATAGGCGCACTTGAGAGATCAGGTGGAACGTAGGTCGGGTAGGATGGATTAGCGGAGCATAATCCGGCCATGTTGCTGCCCATCGTTAGCGTCAAAGCGCCTCTAGAAACCGTAGCGAGCAAGTTCAATATCGCGTTGAGTAGCGCAACCGTACTCTGTACGGGGGCGCCGAGCCGGTGAGCAACGCCGACGCGATAGTGAGCTGCGCAGTAGGTTTATAGAGGCGCCATCACCGCTGCATAGATTCCCATACCTTTTGCAGGCGCTTGGCCGACACCGGCATCGGCGTGCGCAACTCCTGCGCAAACAGCGACACGCGCAGCTCTTCCAGCATCCAGCGGAAGTCGACGAGTTTCGGGTCCGTGTTCTTGCCGGCCTGGCGATCCTTGGCCTGGCGCAAGTACGGCGCGGCGGCCGATTGCCATTCGGCCATGAGCTTGGTGTCGCGCGCGGGGTCGGCGCGCAGCTTTTCCAGGCGCACGTTGATCGCCTTCAGATAGCGGGGGAAGTGCGCCAGCTGCGTGTACTCGTTTTCCGTCAGGAAGCGTTTATGCACGAGACCTTGCAGCTGAGACTGGATATCGGTGGCCGCCGCTGTGGGGATATTCTGCAGACGCTTGGGCAAGCCGTGGAATTCCGTCAGCACTTGCGACAGCAAACGGGCGATTTCATTAACCAATAACACCAGGCGCGACTTGCCCTCGGTCTGGCGCTTGGCAAACGAGACGGCGTCCAGCGGCAGCGGATCTTGCAGGCAGGCGATGTCGAGCGCCTTGTTGATGATTTGCTCGCGCAACTCTTCCTGCGAACCGAGGGCCATGAATTGCATACCCATCTGCTGCAAACCGGGAATGCTTTTCTCGACGTACTTGATCTGCTCCTTCATTTGCAGCGCGAACAGGCGGCGCAAACCGATCTTGTGCGTGCGGGCGGCCACGGTCGGATCATCGAACACTTCCAGGTCGCAATGCGTGCCCTTGTCGACCAGTGCAGGGAAGCCGATCAGGGTCAGCTTGCCCTGCACGATTTCGAGCAACTCCGGCAATTCGCCGAAGGTCCAGGCCGTCAAGCCCATGTGCTGCGAGACGGTGGCGTTGCTTGACGCCGGCGCCGCGGCAGCGGCTGCACCCTTAACGGGCGCGCCGCCCTTGCCTGCCGCCGCGTTGGCGGCTACACCCTGCGCTTGCGCCTGCAGACGCGACGCCACTTGCGCGCCCGCCACCTTGGCACCGGGCGTGCCCGTACCGGAGACGCCCGACACTTCGGCCAGTTTCTGGAAACTCTGGCGCGCCTGGCCGCCGAATTCCGCCTGCAGGGTGGCCAGGTTGCGGCCCATGTCCAGCTGGCGGCCATGCTCGTCGATCACCTTGAAATTCATGAAGTGATGGGCAGGCAGGGTTTCCGGCTTGAAGTCCGTCGTCAGCACATTGATCGTGATCTGCGTGCGGATGTCGAGAATGATGGCGTCAATCAAGTCACCGCGGCCAAACACGCCCGCTGCATGCACGCGCTCGCAGAATTTCGCCGCATAGTCGGGCAGCGGCACGCAGTGGCGGCGCAGCTTTTGCGGCAGGGATTTGAGCAGCAGATGCACTTTTTCCTTCAGCATGCCCGGCACCAGCCATTCGCAACGCTCGCGCGGCAACTGGTTCAAGGCATACAGCGGCACGCTCAAGGTCACGCCATCGCGCACGCTGCCCGGCTCGAAGTGGTACGTCAGGCCCATTTCCAGCCCCGTCACGGACATGGTTTTCGGGAACAGGTCCGTCGTCACGCCGGCCGCCTCGTGGCGCATCAGCTCTTCGCGGTTCAAATACAGCAGCTTCGGGTTGTCGCGCGTGGCTTCCTTGTGCCACTTCTCGAAACCGGCGCCATTGCACACGTCGGCCGGCAGCAGCTTGTCGTAGAAGGCGGCGATCAGTTCATCGTCGACCAGCACGTCCAGGCGGCGCGACTTGTGCTCGAGGTTTTCGATGTCCTTGATCAGTTTATGGTTGTACGCAAAGAACGGTGCGCGCGTGTCGAAGTCGCCGCCGACGAGCGCGTCGCGAATGAAGATTTCGCGCGCTTCCGGCAAGTTGAAGTTGCCGTAATTGATGCGGCGCTGGCTGTACACCACCAGGCCATATAAGGTCGCCCGTTCGGACGCCGTCACTTGCGCCGAGCGTTTTTCCCAGCGCGGCTCGCCCCACGATTTTTTCAGCAGATGCTCGCCGACTTTTTCCAGCCACTCGGGCTGGATCTGCGCCACGCAGCGCGCATACAAACGCGTCGTGTCGACCAGTTCGGCCGCCATGATCCACTTGCCCGGCTTTTTCAGCAGCGAGGAACCGGGCCAGATATGGAACTTGATGCCGCGCGCGCCCAGATACCCGGCGCCCGGCTCGTCCTCCCCCTTGAAGCCGATATTGCCCAGCAAACCGGTCAGTAAGGCCATGTGCAGGTTGTCGTAGGTGGCCGGCGCTTCGTTCAGGCGCCAGCCTTGCTCCTTGACGATGGTCAGCAGCTGCGAATGCACGTCGCGCCATTCGCGCAAGCGCATCTGCGACAGGAAATTCGTGCGGCAATTGTCTTGCAGCTGGCGGTTGGTTTTCTTGTGCTCGATGGCCGATTCGAACCAGCGCCAGATTTTCAGGTAGCTCAAGAATTCCGATTTTTCATCGGCAAACTTCTTGTGCGCCTCGTCGGCCGCCTGCTGGTGTTCCATCGGGCGGTCGCGCGGGTCTTGCACGGACAGGGCCGAGGCGACGATCAGCACTTCGCTCAGACACGCGTTATCGAGCGCGGCCAGTATCATGCGGCCCACGCGCGGGTCCAGCGGCAGCTTGGCCAGCTTGTTGCCCAGCGGCGTGAGTTTATTGACTTCATCGACGGCGCCCAGTTCCTGCAGCAACTGGTAACCGTCGGCGATCGCGCGCGCCAGCGGCGGCTCGATAAAGGGGAAGGTTTCCACGTCCGTCAGGTGCAGGGATTTCATGCGCAGGATGACGGCCGCCAGCGAGGAGCGCAGGATTTCCGGCTCCGTGAATTTCGGGCGCAGCAAATAATCCTGCTCTTCATATAGGCGAATACACACGCCATCGGCCACGCGGCCGCAACGCCCGGCGCGCTGGTTCGCGGCCGACTGGGCGATCGGCTCGACCTGCAATTGCTCCACTTTATTGCGGTAGCTGTAGCGTTTCACGCGCGCCAGGCCCGCGTCGACCACGTAGCGGATGCCGGGCACGGTCAGCGACGTTTCCGCCACGTTGGTGGCCAGCACGATGCGGCGCGCATTGCTGGTTTTAAACACGCGCTCCTGCTCCTCGGCCGACAGGCGGGCGAACAGGGGCAGGATTTCCACATGCGGCGGGTGGTGCTTGCGCAGCGCTTCGGCGCAATCGCGGATTTCGCGCTCGCCCGGCAAGAACACCAGCACATCGCCCGAACCGATGCGGCACAGTTCTTCCACGCCATCGACGACGGCATCCATCAGGTCGCGCTTTTCGCGCGCAGCTACACGTACATTCGCCGTCCGCTGGCCAGGTTTGTCGGGGTTGGCGGCACCGGGCATGGCCACCTGTTCGCGTTCCACGGGACGGTAGCGCACTTCCACCTGGTACAAACGGCCCGACACTTCGATCACGGGCGCCGGCTTTTCCGGCGTGCCGAAATGGCGCGAGAAGCGTTCCGCATCGATGGTGGCCGACGTGATGATGATTTTCAGATCGGGCCGGCGCGGCAGCAATTGCTTCAGATAGCCGAGCAGGAAATCGATATTCAGGCTGCGTTCGTGCGCTTCATCGATGATGATGGTGTCGTAGTTTTTCAACAACGGGTCGGTCTGCGTCTCGGCCAGCAAGATACCATCCGTCATCAGCTTGACGGACGCGCCACGGCTCAGGGTGTCGGTAAAGCGCACCTTGAAACCCACCGTTTCGCCCAGCGGCGTGCCCAGCTCCTGCGCGATGCGCTTGGCCGTCGACGAGGCGGCGATGCGGCGCGGCTGCGTGTGGCCGATCATGCCCTTCTGTCCCCGTCCCAGTTCCAGGCAAATCTTCGGCAATTGGGTCGTCTTGCCGGAACCCGTCTCGCCCGAGACGATGATGACCTGGTTTTCCATCAAGGCCTTGGCGATTTCCGCGCGCCGGCCCGAGACGGGCAAGTCTTCCGGATACGTGATCGGTGGCAGCGGATTGCGGAAAGCCTTTTCCGCTTCGCGCGCGGCGCGGGCTGCGTCACGGCTCTCGCGCTCTTCGCGGCTAGCCTGGTCATTGCGCGGCTGCTGCCCCTCGCGCGGCGGGCGCGGCGCGCGCTGCTGCTGTTGCTGTTTCTGTTGTTCCGCGCGCGGCGGCTGCTGCCTTTGCTGGCTCACGGGCGGGCGCTGGCGGCCCTGCGCTGGCGTGGCGGCAGGCGCGGAAACATCCCCGCTGGCGGGCACATTTGCAACGTTGGAAGGAGGGGAAGACTTATTGCTGGCTGAAGACATTGTTTTTTTACAGGTATTTTAAGCGCGCACATCGCGCAGCGAATTATAATGCGCTTAATGGAAAACCCTACCCAATTCGTCCAATGGCTGCGCTCCGTCGCGCCCTACATCCACGCCTTTCGCGGCAAGACCTTCGTGGTCGCCTTCCCCGGTGAACTCGTCAGCGCCGGGGCGCTGCAGGTGCTGGCCCATGATTTGTCCCTGCTGCATGCGCTGGACATCAATGTCACCGTCGTCTACGGCTCGCGACCGCAGGTGGCGGAACAGCTGGCCTTGCGTAACGTCGAAGGCCGCTTCCACAATGGCGTGCGCATCACGGACATTGCCGCGCTGGAATGCGCGAAGGAAGCCGCTGGCGAGCTGCGCCTCGATATCGAGGCCGCGTTCAGCCAAGGCTTGCCGAACACGCCCATGTCGCATGCGGCCATCCGTATCATTTCCGGCAACTTCATCACGGCGCGCCCGCTGGGCGTGATCGATGGCGTGGACCTGGAACTGACGGGCATCACGCGCAAGGTCGACGCCGAAACCATCCACTCCATCCTCGGTTCGGACGGCCTGGTGCTGCTCTCGCCGCTGGGCTTCTCGCCTACCGGTGAAGCGTTCAACCTCACCATGGAAGACGTGGCTTGCAGCGCCGCCATCGCCCTGCACGCGGACAAGCTGATTTTCATTACCGAAACGCCGATGATGGAAGACGCGACGGGCGTGGAAATCCGCGAACTGTCGTCGCACCAGGCCGAAGCCGTGCTGATGGCCGGCTTCCTGCCCGACGCCACGGCGTTTTACCTGAAACATTGCGTCAAGGCTTGCCACAACGGCGTCGAGCGCTCGCACATCGTGCCGTTCTCGATGGATGGTTCGGCCCTGCTGGAATTGTTTACCCATGATGGCGTGGGCACCATGATCAGCCATGAAAACCTGGAAAGCCTGCGCCAGGCCACCATCGAAGACGTGGGCGGCATCATCAAACTGATCGAACCGCTGGAAGCGGACGGCACTTTGGTGAAACGTGGCCGCGAGCTGATCGAACGCGAAATCGATTATTTCTCCGTCATCGAGCATGACGGCGTGATCTTCGGCTGCGCCGCCCTGTACCCGTTCCCCGCGCAAAAGATGGCGGAAATGGCATGCCTGACCGTCAATCCGGAAGTGCAAGCCCAGGGCGATGGCGAGCGCATCCTGAAGCACATGGAAAACCGCGCGCGCGCCGCCGGCCTGAACAAACTGTTCGTGCTGACCACGCGCACCTCGCACTGGTTCAAGAAACGCGGTTTCGTGCCGGCCACCGTCGACGATTTGCCGAAGGACCGCCAGCACATGTATAACTGGCAGCGCAAATCGCAGGTTCTCATCAAAACCTTGTAAAAAGAAAAAGCCCGGCATGCCGGGCTTTTTTTACATTCGAACCGTTATTTGATATTCAACGGCGCAAACGATTTGACCAGGTCGTCGAGCGCCTTCAGTTGCGCCAGGAATGGTTCCAGCTGGTCCAGCGGCAAGGCGCTGGGGCCGTCGCAACGGGCGTTGTCGGGGTCAGGATGGGCTTCCAGGAACAGGCCGGCGATGCCGACGGCCAGGCCGGCGCGGGCCAGATCCGCCACTTGCTGGCGGCGGCCGCCCGATGCGGCGCCACCGGGGTCGCGCTGCTGCAGCGCATGCGTGACGTCGAAGATGATGGGCAAGTCGTCGCACGTCTTTTTCATGACGCCAAAGCCCAGCATGTCGACCACCAGGTTGTCGTAGCCGAGGCAAGTGCCGCGGTCGCACAGGATCAATTGATCGTTGCCCGCTTCCTTGAATTTCTCGACGATATTGGCCATCTGGCCAGGGCTCAAGAATTGCGGCTTCTTGATGTTGATGACTTTGCCCGTTTTCGCCAGGGCCACGACGAGGTCCGTCTGGCGCGCGAGGAAGGCTGGCAATTGCAGCACATCGACCACTTCGGCCACCTGCTGCGCCTGCCATGGCTCATGCACGTCGGTAATCACGGGCACGCCGAACGCCGCCTTGACGTCCTGGAAGATGCGCATGCCTTCTTCCAGGCCCGGGCCGCGATAGGAATGGATCGATGAACGGTTGGCCTTGTCGAAGCTGGCCTTGAACACATAGGGAATACCCAGTTTTTGCGTCACGCGCACATATTCTTCGCAGGCGCGCATGGCGAGATCGCGCGATTCGAGCACGTTGATGCCGCCAAACAGCGCGAAGCTGCCGGTATTGCTGACGTCGATACCATGGACTTTCACTGAGGTCATAGGGATTCCATATTGGTTAATTGTTACTACTTGCTTGGAAGAGGCGCTGCCAGCGGCTGGCGCGATAAGGCATCTTACTAGCTGGGGCGGCGCAGATCAAATTTGATCCAGCGCAAGGGCGCGGCAAACGGCGTGTCGCCAGGCCGCGACGGCCCCGCGAGGGCAGGCGCAAAGTGCCTTATAATCACGCTTTATCTCTACACTGATTCAGGAGCACAGATGGCCCGCACGATCCACTGCATCAAACTCAACAAGGAAGCCGAAGGACTGGATTTCCCGCCGTACCCGGGCGAACTGGGCAAGAAGATTTACGAATCCGTGTCGAAGGAAGCATGGGCTGCCTGGCTCAAGCACCAGACCATGCTGGTCAATGAAAACCGGCTGAACCTGGCCGACGCGCGCGCCCGCAAATACCTGGCCACGCAGATGGAAAAGCATTTCTTCGGCGACGGCGCCGATGCGGCCATGGGTTACGTGCCCCCTACCGAGTAAATTTCAAGCATGCCCGTGACCACGTCACGGGCAGTTTCACCTGCGTTTCACGCCCTCCCCCGCCGTTTCGCGGCCATCCCTCCCCGTTTCGTCGCACACCGCTCGCCGCCCACGCCGCCGGCTGGCACAGTACGTCCATCGACAACCTCAATCCAAGGCGGACACCATGTTGCAGCAAATCTTCAGCCACACTCCCCTCTACGTCTGGGCCATCCTGGGCTTTCTCGTGTACCGGGGCGTACTGGCCAGCCGGGCGCGCGAAGTGACCTTGCGCAAGCTGTGCATCATTCCCCTGGTGATGCTGGCCCTGTCGCTGAGCGGCGTGCGTGGCAGTTTCGGCTTCGATGGCGTGGCGCCGTTCGCCTGGACCATCGGCGCCCTGGCCGGTGCGGCGCTGGCGTGGACGCTGACCGATGCGCGCAAGATCGTCGCCATTCCCGGGCGGGCCAGCGTGCAGCGTCCCGGCAGCTGGGTGCCGCTGATCCTGATGATGAGTATTTTCTGCATGAAATATGCGGTGGCCGTGACCCTGGCCATCGCCCCGGCCTACGCCCATGCGCCCGGCTTCATTGTGCCTGTCTGCCTCGCCTATGGCTGCTTCAGCGGCATCTTCCTCGGCGGCTTGCTGCGCACCATGGCCGTGTACCGGGCTGTGCAAAGTGAAGGCTGGGGTCAGACCCGGCGGGGGAATGCGCCCCAGTGAGGCGCATTCCGATCACGCAGTGACTGACCCCGGATTGCTGCTGCGTATCAGTATGCCAAAGTACGCACGCCTTCCGGCATGCCCAGCAGGCAGACATTCGCCCCGCGCACGGCGAACAGGCCGACGGCGATGACGCCGACGATCTGGTTGATCTGCTGTTCCAGCGCCACCGGGTCGGCAATTTTCAAGCCCAGCACGTCGATGATTTCGCCGCCATTGTCCGTAATGAACGCTTGATCGCTGCCGGCCTTCAGGCGCAAGCGGGGCGTGCCGCCCAGCGCGGCCAGCTGGCGCGACACGGCGGCGCGCGCCATCGGCACCACTTCCACGGGCAGCGGGAAGGCGCCCAGGGTATCGACGAGCTTGGAGCCGTCGGCAATGCAGACGAACTGCTTCGCGACGGAGGCGACGATCTTTTCACGCGTCAATGCCGCGCCGCCGCCCTTGATCATGGCGCCGCTGGCCGTGATTTCATCGGCGCCGTCGATGTAGACGGCGATCGACTCGACGTCGTTCAAGTCGAAGACGGGAATGCCATGGCCTGCCAGGCGCGCGGCCGTCGCTTCGGACGACGCGACCGTGCCCTTGATGGTGTCCTTGATCTTGGCCAGTTCATCGATGAAAAAGTTGGCGGTGGAACCGGTGCCGACACCGATGATTTCACCAGCCACCACATAGTCTATGGCGGCGCGGGCTACGGCTTGCTTCAATTCGTCTTGGGTCATGGCAAAAAAAGGCTAAAGTGGGGAATACCGCTATTTTAACGGATTGCCAGCCTGGCCAGCCTGCCATGATGACGGGCCATGCGACGGGATACAACAGCCAAGCGGGAAACCTTTGCCCCAGGGCAATTCCCCAGCCAATTACTCTCTATGCCCCCTAAAATATGCGAAAATGGCACGATAGCCCGATATGACGTCCCAGGAATAGCACATGAATCACAGTAAACAGGTACTTGTTGTCGATGACAGCCGGGTTTCACGTTTGATGTCGCATCAATTCATCCTCAGCAAACATGCCGACTGGCAAGTGATTGAGGCGGCGACGGGTGAAGAAGCCCTGGAAAAAGTCAAGACCGTCAGCCCGGTGCTGATATTACTGGATGTCAACATGCCCGGCATGGGCGGCGTGGCGGCGGCGGAACAATTGCGCGCGCTGTGCCCGCAAACGCACATCGTTCTCGTCACGGCGAATGTGCAAAACGCCATCCGCAACCGCGCCAGCGAACTCGGCGTCGGCTTCATGGAAAAACCGATCACGGAAACCCGCATCCACCAGCTGATCGTGTCACTGGGACTGTGAGCATGGTCAATCTCTCCGAACTCGAAAACGATGCCCTCGTGGAGATATTCAACATCGGGGTGGGCCATGCGGCGGCCGCGATGAGCGAGATCGTCAATGAAGAAGTCACCATGTCGGTGCCGTCGATCACCTTCCTGAACCGTGCCGACGCGGCTGCTTTGCTCGGCAGCAAGAAAGATGGCGAACGCATCTGCGGCGTCAGCCAGCATTACGATGGCGCCTTCGCCACCGAAGCCATCTTGATGTTCCCTGAAGACAAGAGCCTGGAAATCGTGCGCCTGATGGTGGGCGACGCCATGCCGCTGCAGGAACTGACGGAGATGGAACAGGAGGCGATGAGCGAAATCGGCAACATCATCCTCAATTCCTGCGTCGGGACCCTGGCCAACCTGTTCGACAGCGAACTGCATGGCTCGCTGCCCCTGTACCACGTGGGCACCAGCGCGGAAATCCTCTCCTCGTTCGGCGGCGACGATGACGACGCCGTCGTGCTGATGCTGCATATCGACTTCGTGCTGTCCAAGCACCAGATCCACGGTTATGTGGCATTCGTGCTCGACCTGTCCGCCTTGCACGACCTGAAGCAGCAGGTCAGCCGCTATCTGGCCAAGGTCCTGGGACAGGCGTGACGATCATGCCGGATGCATTGCACCGTCTCGCCCTGCTCGAGAGCATACTCGGTGCCGTCAACCTGGGCGCCATCGTGCTCGACGAGCAGCACCGCATCGTGCTGTGGAACCACTGGATGGCGCGCCACTCGGCATGCCGGGCCGATGCCGTGCTGGGCCAGGATTTCTTCGCCGTCTATCCGGAACTGCGCCACAAGCGCATAGCTTCGGCCATCACCCAGGCCCTGCGCGACAATTTCCAGTCGCTGCTGTCGCAAACCCTGCACAAGGCGCCGTTTCCCCTGTACACGCATGGCGCGGCCGAAGGCCGGGAGCGCATGCAGCAGGCGATCGCCGTCACGCCGATCAATTTGCCCGCTTCGCCGCGCCACTGCCTGATCCAGATCAATGATGTCACCATCGCCGTGGGCCGCGAAAAGCTGCTGCGCGAACAGACCATGGTGTTGCGTTCGCAAACCTTTGCCGACGGCTTGACGGGCATCGCCAACCGCCGCCACTTCGACGTGGCGATCGAGAAGGAAATGCGGCGCGCCATGCGCACGGGCAGTCCCCTGTCGCTGCTGATGATCGACATCGACCATTTCAAGGATTACAACGACCATTACGGCCACCAGCAAGGCGATGATTGCCTGATAAGAGTGGCGGCCGAACTGGCCGCCATGCTGCAGCGCCCCACCGACTTGCTGGCGCGCTATGGCGGCGAGGAATTTGCCGCCATCCTGCCCGACACGGACGCGGCGCAGGCGCTGCGCATGGCCGAGGCGATCCGCGAGCATGCGGCCGGGCTGCGCATTCCGCACGCCAAGACGGGCAATGACGTCAAGCACATCACGGTCAGCATCGGCATCGCCACCCCGCATCCGCAGCAGCAGCCGACCATCTCCGCCCTGATCGGCGCCGCCGACCGCGCCCTGTACCTGGCCAAGCGCGCCGGGCGCAACCGCGTGATGGTGCAGCCGCTGTAAAAAAAGCAACGCCGGACAAAGGATTCCTGTAGACATCTTTACGGCGGGTGCGTAGACTCGTCATTGATTGCAGCAACAATAACAAGAATTTATCTGTGGTATCTATCCCTGCGCATGGCCGCCCCATGCGGGACATGGCCAGGAGCGCTTGTGAATCTCGATCCTCCCCTCAGATCCGGCTTGCCGGGTGCCGGCATGGATACGACCATGGTCAACGGCATGCGCCTGCTGCTGTCGAGCGCCACCTTGCTGACCCTGTTTGTCGATCCCGAAAGCGCCGGCAAGCTCACCAAGATCACCTGGCTGATCTTTTCCGCCTACACCATGCACAGCCTGCTGCTCTACGTGCTGGCCGTGATGGGCCTCAGCCTGCCCCAGGACATCTTGCTGTACTGGCTGGACGTGGCCTGGTATGCGCTGATCGTGTTTTCCACCAGCAGCCACAACAATTTATTCTTCCTGTTTTTTTTCTTTGCCATCCTGACCTCGTCGTTCCAGCGCGGCTTCGAGGAAGGCGCGCGCGTCACCCTGGCCTCGGCCGGCCTGTTCGCCGCCACGGCCCTGTTCGGCGAAACGGATGCGGAACTGTCGCGCCTGCTGTTGCGCACCACCTTCCTGCTGGCGCTCGGCTACATGATCGCCTACTGGGGCGGTTCGGCCATCACGCAGCGCAGCCACCTGGCGCTGCTGCGCGATGTCAGCCAGCTGTCCAATCCGCGCTTCGGCGTCGACCAGACCATTACCTCGGTGCTGGAAAAAACCCGCAGTTATTTCAACGGCCGCAGTTGCCTGCTGATCATGCAGGACAAGGGCACGCGCGTCTGGTCGCTGCGCAGCGTGCTGCAAACGGCAACGGGCGTCGTGCACACCAGTTCGCTCCTCAGCGACGACGCGGCCAGTCCCCTGCTCGCTTTCCCGCACGATAAAATCGCCCTGTACAACCAGCCCGTCGGCCCGTGGCTGCCGTGGATAGGCGGCGCGCGCATGCTCGAGCCCGACAGCGGACGCTGGCTGCGGCATGACGACGCGGCGGGCGCCCGCCTGGCCGAGCTGCTCGAAGCGCACGCCTTCATCAGCGCGCCGCTGCCCTTGCGCAATGGCAAAGGCCGCATCTTTATCGTCTCCGCCACCAGCATGAGCAAGACGGACGCCCTGTTCCTCAGCCATATCGGCGCGCAGGCGTTTCCCGTCATTGAAAACATCAACCTGCTCGACCGCCTGGCGTCGCAGGCGGCCTCGCGCGAGCGCGAAAAGATCGCGCGCGACCTGCATGACACGGCCGTGCAGCCGTATATCGGCTTGCGCCACGGCCTGGCCGCCCTGCGCAACGAAGCCACGCCGGGCAACCCGCTGCTGCCGGAACTGGAAAAACTGATCATCATGTCGGGCCAGGTGATCGCCGACCTGCGCAGCTACGCGCGCACGTTCAAGAACGGGCAGGTGCAAAGCGAGCCGGAACTGCTGGTCGCGCTGCGCCGCCAGGCCACGCAAATCCGCGAATTCTATGGCATCGACATCGCCCTGCAGATCGAAGGCGACCTGCACATCAATGACCGCCTGGCGGCCGAGGTGTTCCAGATCGTCAACGAGGGCATGAGCAATATCCGCAAGCATACGTCGGCGCGCCACGGCGCCGTCAAGCTGACCTGCGTGCAGGGCGCCCTGCACATCAGCATCGACAACGAATGCGCCGCCGCGCACGTCCCCGATTTCCTGCCCGACTCGCTGGCCGAGCGCGCCGCCGCCCTCGGCGGCACGGCCCGCGTCACGCATGGCATGCTGGGCAACACCTCCGTGCAGATCGAGATCCCGATATGAATGACTTACGCCACATGCCGCCGGCCAGCCATGTCATCAGCGTCATGCTGGTGGATGACCACAAGACCATGCTGTGGGGCCTGGAGCGGCTGATCGGCGGCGAGCACTCGGGCATGCGCGTGGTCGCCACGGCGTCCGACAGCAGCGAGGCGCTGGAGCAGGCGAAGGCGCTGCAGCCGGATGTGATCGTGCTGGACCTGGACCTGGGCGGCATCAGTTCGCTGGCCATCCTGCCCGCGCTGGCGCAGTGCGGCGGCACACGCGTGCTGGTGCTGACGGCCAGCCACGACCAGGCCGTCCTGGACCAGACGGTACTCAAGGGCGCGCGCGGCATCGTCAGCAAGGATGCGCCGGCGGAGATGGTCCTGAAGGCCATCGAAAAGGTGTACCAGGGCGAGCTGTGGCTGGAACACGCGATGCTGGGACGCATGCTGACGCAGCTGACCCAGCCCGGCGGCGGCTCGGCGCAAGCGATCGCCGTCGCCAGCCTGACCCTCAAGGAACGAAAGATCATCGCCGCGCTGGTACACGGCAGCGGCACGCCGGCCAAGCTGCTGGCGGACCAGCTGTTCATCTCCGAGCACACCTTGCGCAATCACCTGACGTCGATCTACCGCAAGCTGGGCGTGTACAACCGCCTGGAACTGTACGCCTACGCCACCAAGCACCAGCTGGGCCAGTTGCCGCCCGGCGCCTGAGTCCGCCGTCCCCCGCGCGGCCACGGCCGCGCACACTCTTCCCGCCTCCCCTGCGCCGGCCTTCGAAACGGCCTGCGCCCCTGCGCCCGCCTGCGCGCCAGACTCGACCATGACAATTGTCACGAAAAAAACAAGCAGTTCCTCCTTGCAATAAAAGGATGTTCTTCTGATGTAGATCAAGGTGCCAACTTCTATAGTGGATTTACCGGAGTGCAAATCACCGCACGGCCCACCACGACACGGAGCACAGCATGCGCCTTGACAAGTTTCTTCCGACCGCCCTGATCACCTATTTGCAGGGCAAGGAAAAGGCTGCGTTCTACCGCTATGCCCTGGTGGCGGCCCTCATGGCGGTGGTGTGCATCATCGGACTGCTGGCACTGGGCGAAAGCCCATGAGCACGCCAGGTCGTAGCAGCAGAAAGCAACACTGTCATGCCGTTTTACCCACCGCCGTACCTTAACCACACCAGGAGTTGTCATGAACCTCATCAAGAACTTTATCCGCGAAGAAGATGGCGTCACCGCAATCGAGTACGGCCTGATCGCTGCCCTGATTGCCGTCGTGATCATCGCCGCCATCACCATCGTCGGCACGCAGCTGAAAAAAACCTTCAGCACCATCGGCACCAAGCTGACCACCGCCAATGCCTGACGCGGTGCTGTCCGGGCCGGCCCAGCGCCAGCCCGGACTACGCTTCCCCCCATTCCCGGCACGCCCACCTTGACGAACGCATAGCGAGGCCCATCGTGAAATCTCTCTTCAGCCGTTTATCCGACGAGTCCGCCGTCACAGCGATCGAATACGCGCTGCTGGCGGGCCTGATCGCGGCAGTGCTGGTGGTCACGATCACCTTGCTTGGCGACCAGGTCAAGCTGCTGTTTGTCTACGTCAAGGACCAAGTGGTCCTGGCCCTGTCATGAACACCCTGCTCGCCTCGCTGCGCACCCACCGCGCCCTGCTGCTGATCGTGCTGGCGTACGCCGCCGTGGCGACCTTGCTGGCCGGCGGCCTGCCCAGCGCATCGGACACCCTCAACGTGCTGGCCGGCTTCCTCGTGGCCATCCTCACCGGTCCCGTCTTCATCCTGTGCGGCTACACCATCCACGTCATGGTGATGAAACGCCCGCACCGCCTGTGCCATTATCTGTACCACGATCTGCGCCGCTACCTGAGCAACGAGCGCCTGCTGCACGCGCTGCCGGCCATGCTGCTGATCCCCGTCTTCGCGTCCAGCTTCACCGTCATCAAGGGCGCCATCCCGCGCCTGCATCCCTACACCTGGGATGCCACCCTGTCCGCCTGGGACATCGCGCTGCATGGCGGCAAGGCCCCGTGGGAAAGGCTGCAGCCGCTGCTGGGCCACCCGCTCGTCACGGGCTTGCTCAACTTCAGCTACCACTTCTGGTTCTTCCTGTTCTACGCCATCCTGTACTGGCTCATCCTCGACACGCGCCGTCCGCTGCTGCGCATGCAGTTCCTGCTCAGCTTTGCGCTGACCTGGATCGCCCTGGGCAGCATCCTGGCCGTGCTGTTTGCCTCGGCCGGCCCCTGCTACTACGGCCACCTGCACGCCAGCGACCCGTATGCGCCGCTGATGGCCTACCTGCATGAGGCCAACGGGCACGTTCCCGTCTGGGCCCTGCAGGTGCAGGAAATGCTGTGGCAAGGTTATCAAAGCAAGGGCGCGCACGGCGAACTGGGCATCTCCGCCATGCCCAGCATGCATGTGGCCACGGCCGTGCTGATGGCCATCGTGGGCTGGAACGTCAACCGCGCCGCCGGGATCGCCCTGTCCGCCTTCGCCGTGCTGATACTGCTCGGCTCCATCCACCTGGGCTGGCACTACGCGCTCGACGGCTATGTGGGCGCGGCCGGCGCGGCGCTCGTATGGCGCCTGGTAGGACGGCTGCTGGGCAGCCAGGCCGCGGCACCGGCCATGCACGTGGCCACGGCGCCCTGCATGGGCAAGGAAGGATTGACGTCATGAACGCCCACCTGCCCATGCTGCTGTGCCTGGCCGTGCTGGCCGCCCTGCTCGCTGCCGCCCTGTGGCACGACCTGCGCACACGCCGCATCCCGAACCGGCTGGTGCTGTGGGGCACCTTGGCGGGGCTGATCATCAACAGCTTCGTGCCATCCGGCGCCGGCCTGTTCGACGCCTCCTTCGGCGGCCTGGGACTGCTGCAGGCGCTGGCCGGCGCCGCCGCCGGACTGGCCCTGCTGCTGCCCATGTATCTGCTGCGCGCCCTGGGCGCCGGCGACGTCAAGCTGATGGCCATGTGCGGCGCCTTCCTCGGTCCCGACGCCGTGCTCGAAGCGGCCCTGCTGACCTTCCTGTGCGGCGGCGTGCTGGCCCTGGCCGCCGCGCTGGCCGGCCAGCGCCTGCGCCAGGTGCTGAAAAACACCTACCACATGATGCTGGGCGCGCTGCTGCACAGCCTGGCCGGCGGCGCCGCCACGATCGCCGAACCGCCGCCTGCCACCGGCAAGCTGGCCTACGCCTTCGCCATTGCCAGCGGCACCCTGCTGCAGGTCTTCCTGCACTACACCCACCTGTGGAGCCTGCGCTGAAACGCGCCGCGCCAACCACCAACCACGACAGGACCTGACCATGGATACCCTCGCCACCCTCTGCCACTCGCGCCACGCCAGCCTGTTCACCAGCATCGCCATGGCTTGCCTGTGGACGTTCTTCGCCAGCGCGCACGTGGTGGGCTATCTGCACAGCGGCGACTGGAGCTATCTGCTGTTCTGCGCCGCCGAAACCCTGGCCGCCCTGTTCTTCATCGTGCGCACGGCCCCCGTCAGCGTTTCCACCGATGCGGGCGACTGGCTGCTGGCCATCGGCGCAACCTTCGCGCCCTTCCTCCTCTCGCCTGCCGACATGGCCATCTGGCCCGGCGCGCGCTACCTGCTGGCCGTCGGCAGCCTGCTGCAGATCGCCGGCCTGCTGTCGCTGAACCGCAGCTTCGGCCTGGTGGCGGCGCAGCGCGACATCAAGACGGGCGGCGTCTATCGCGTGATACGCCATCCGCTGTATGCCAGCTACCTGATTTCCCTGAGCGGCTACCTGCTGGCCAACACCTCGTTCGCCAACACCGTCATCTATGTTGCGACGATGACGATGATGGTGATGCGCCTGCTGCGCGAGGAGCGTTTCCTGTCCACCGACGTGCGCTATCGCGTCTACATGCGCCAGGTGAAGTACCGCCTGCTGCCCTTCATCTTCTGATATCCGGCCACCCGAGCAAGAGGAGCACCCATCATGCCTGACACCTATCCAGAACGCAGCGACGGCGGCGGCGTCGAACCGGCGGCCAAGCGCGCGCCCCGCACGGTCGAGGAAACGGGATTGCCATTCCTGTTCCTCGTCGAACTGCTGGTCAAGATACTCTTCCTGCGCGGCCAGATCGGCCTGCCCGCCCTGTCGACGCACGTGAAACTGGGCGCCGGCGTGCTCGAACCGCTGCTCACCTTCATGCGCGCCGAAAAGCTGTGCGAAGCGCGCCGCAACGGCGGCAGCGGCACCGACGCCGACCTGTCTTACCTGCTGGGCGACCAGGGCCGCCTGCGCGCCGCCGAGTACATGCGCCGCAACGCCTACAGCGGCCCCGCCCCCGTCACCCTGGCCGACTACAGCAACCAGGTGCTGGCGCAAAGCGTGGCGGACATGCATGTCACCCGCGACGACGTGCAGCGCGAGTTCCGCGACGTGGTGGCCAGTTCGGCCGTGCTCGACCAGCTGGGCGCGGCCATGAATTCCGGACGCGCCCTGTTCTTCCACGGTCCCGCCGGCAGCGGCAAGAGCTACCTGGCCGAGCGCCTGAACGGCCTGCTCAGCGGCGCCATCGCCCTGCCCCATGCCGTGATGGTCGACGGCGAAGTGCTGCCCTTCCTCGACCCCATGCTGCACACCGTGTCGCGCGGCGGCCTGGTGCCGTCCGACCCCCGCTGGGTGCGCGCCGAGCGCCCCGCCGTGCTGACGGGCGGCGAGCTGACGCTCGACATGCTGGACCTGCAATTCGACCAGGGCACGCGTTTGTACCAGGCGCCGCCGCACCTGAAGGCCAACAACGGCATCTTCATCATCGACGACCTGGGCCGCCAGCGCTGCTCGCCCGTCGAACTGATGAACCGCTGGATCGTGCCGATGGCGCGCCACATCGATTACCTGTCGCTGCACACGGGCTACAAGTTCCCCGTGCCCTTCGACGTCATCGTCGTGTTCTCGTCGAACCTGGCGCCGCAGCACCTGGCCGACGACTCCTTCCTGCGCCGCATCGGCTACAAGATCCACGTCGGCCCCCTGAGCGCCTACCACTACCTGGCCGTGTTCCGCAGCACCTGCGCCCAGCTGGGCATCAATTTCGACGAAGCCTCCTACACCTACCTGCTGCACCTGCACAGCCAGTACGGACGGCCCTTGCTGGCCTGCTATCCGCGCGACATCCTGGCGCAGATCTGCGACCAGGCGCGCTATGAAGACCACGCGGCACAGCTGTCGCCGGAAGTGCTGTTCTGGGCATGGAAAAACTATTTCGGCAGCGATGACGACCTTGCAAGCACACATAACGGACCGGCAGCGGTCCAGCACAAAGGGGAAGCAAAATGAGAAACGCACGCGCTCTGACGATGATGGCCATTGCGGTCATCCTGGCGTTCGCCGCGGTCATCGTGGCCGCGCGCTGGATCAATGCCCAAGCCTCGGGCAACATCAACAAGGTGGCCGTGGCCCAGGTCGACATCAGCCTGGGGGCGCGCCTCACGCCCGACATGGTGCGCATGGTGGACTGGCCATCGAACGCACTGCCGCCGGGCGCCATCAACGATCCGAAACTGCTGGAAACGCGCGTCACGCGCACCAGCATCCAGCACGGCGAACCGATCATGGAAGGCAAACTGGCGCCTCCCGGCACGCAAGGCGGCCTGTCGGCCGTCGTCGCCGAAGGCAAGCGCGCCATGACCGTGCGCGTCAACGACGTGGTGGGCGTGGCCGGCTTCGCCCTGCCCGGCAACTTCGTCGACATCCTCGTCAACACCCAGGGCGAAGGGGCCCGCAAGACGCCGGACCGCGATCCGAACATTTCCAAGATCGTGCTCGAACGCATCCTCGTGCTGGCCATCGCCCAGGAATCGAGCCGCGACGACACCAAGCCCAAGGTGGTCAACGCCGTGACCCTGGAGCTGACGCCCGACCAGGCGGAAAAACTCGACTTGGCACGCAGTGTGGGCACCCTGTCGCTGGTGCTGCGCAACCAGATCGAGGACAAGCCCGTCAACACGGAAGGCGCCACCAAGTCCAGCCTGCTCGATGAAAAGGTCGCCATGGCAGCCCCCGCCGCCATGGTGCAAGCCAAGCCGCTGCCACGCCGCCGTCCCGCCGCCGCACCCGCGCCACAGGCCGGCCCACGGGTCGATGTCATCAAGGGGCTGGAACGCAGCTCCCAACAATTCTAACCTGCACCAGAGGAGTCACGCCATGAGCACATATTGCACAGCAAGCGGAAGCCGGGTACTCAGCCTGGCGCTTGCCCTCGCCATGATCGGCGCCCTGGCGCCCCAGGCACGCAGCGAACCCGTTGCCGCCACCGCTGCCGCCGACACCGGCGCCACCCGCAGCAGCCGTGCCACGGCCCGCCCCAAGGCCACGCCGCCGCAAAGCGAATCGCGCGCCGGGCGCACCGAAATGGCGCCGCAAATGAGCCTGGCCGAAGGCAAGTCGACCCTGATGCGCCTGCCGTTCGCCGCCAGCCGCATGTCCGTCGGCGACCCGCGCATCGCCGACGTCATCCTGCTCAATCCCAACGAGGTCTACCTGCTGGGCCGCTCCGTCGGCACCACCAACCTGATCCTGTGGAACAAGAGCAATGACGCCACCATCATCGACCTGGCCGTCGGCATCGACAGCAGCAGCCTGCAGGCGCGCATGGCCGAACTGCTGCCGAACGAAAAGATCAATGTCACGGTGGCGGGCGACACCCTGATCCTGTCGGGCATGGTCAGCGATGTCGTCAAGGCCGACCAGGCCCTGTCGCTGGCCAACGCCTATGTCCAGCGCAGCAGCCGCAGCGGCAGCGCCGCCTCCGGTGCAGCGCCAGCAGCAGGCGCCGCCGCTGCCGCTCCCGCCGCCGCGCCCGATGCGAACATGCCGCGCGTGATCAACCTGCTGTCGATCGCCGCGCCGCAACAGGTGATGCTGGAAGTGAAGGTGGCCGAAGTGTCGAAGGTGCTGGTCGACCAGCTGGGCGCCAGCCTGGGCATCAACAAGACCATCGGCAGCTGGTCGTACTCGCTGCTGTCCAGCCTGCTCAGCAACAATCCCAGCGGCTTGAGCGGCGCCAGCAAGAACAACTTCTTCAACCTCGACGCGCAAAAACGCGATGGCCTGATCAAGGTGCTGGCCGAACCGAACATCATGGCCATCAGCGGCCAGGAGGCCAGCTTCCTGGCCGGCGGCAAAATCTTCATCCCCGTCAGCCAGACCAACAATAACGGCGTGCCCACCATCACGCTGGAAGAGAAGGAGTTCGGCGTGGCCGTGAAATTCACGCCCACCGTGCTCGAAGGGGGACGCATCAACCTGAAGGTGGCGCCGGAAGTGTCGGACCTGAACAAGGACGGCATCGGCATCACCGCCACCGGCATCTCGGCCACGGCCATCCTGCCTTCGTTTACGACGCGGCGCGCCACCACCACGGTGCAGCTGTTCGACGGCCAGAGCTTCGCCATCGGCGGCCTGATCAAGAACAACGTGACCAGCAATATCAAGGCCCTGCCAGGCCTGGGCGAAGTGCCCGTGCTGGGCGCCCTGTTCCGCAGCACGGACTTCCAGACGGACCGCTCGGAACTGGTCTTCATTATCACGCCGCACCTGGTCAAGCCGCTGCCGCCCGACTACAAGCTGCCCACCGACGGCTACATCCAGCCGACGCGCGGCGACATGTTCATGCAGGGAAAAATGGAAGGCAGCGCAGCGGCCCCCGCAGCGGCACCAGCGCCCATGCAGCCGCAAGCGGCCGCGCCACAGCCTGCCGCCGGCTTCGACCTCAAATAGGAGAACACCATGAAAACCGCACATAGCCTGCCTTGCGCCACCCTGCTGTCTCTGTTGGTCCTGCTGGCCGGTTGCGCCGCCACCACCACACCCGTGCTCGATTCGCACTTCGGCGAATCGGTGGCCCTGCTCAAGGCGCAGCAGATCATGTATCCGGACGCCTACCGCAATGCCAACCCGGTCAGCGGCATCGACGGCAAGGCCGGCGTCAGCGCCTACCAGCGCTACCAGAAATCGTTTGCCGCGCCGGAACCGCAACCGAATGTCTTCACCATCGGCGTGGGCGGACGCCAGTAGGCGCCAGTCCCGCGATGCCCCCACCCCAGGCCACCCAGGAGACAGCCATGAACACCGCATTTCGCAGGCACGACAAGCAGCAGGGCGCGATCGCCATCGTGCTGGGGCTGACCCTGGTGGTGCTGTTTGCCATGGGCGGCCTGGTGCTGGACCTGGGCCACCTGTACATCGCCAAGACGGAGCTGCAGAACGGCGCCGACAGCGCCGCCCTGGCCGGCGCCGTGGAACTCAATCAAAGCGCCACGGGCATCGACAATGCGCAGGCCAAGGCCATCGCCATCGCGCAAAAGAACCGCTACGATTTTTCCACCGCGCTGACCATCACTGCCGCCAACATCGAGTTCGGCCCCAGCCCCGACGGCCCCTGGTCGTCCGGCGCCAGCGCCCGCACCAGCCCCCAGGGGCAAACTTTCATCCGCGTCGACACGGGCAGCAAGACCTTCGCCACCTACCTGATGGGCATCGCCGGCATCGCCAGCACCAGCACCTCGGGCGTGGCCGTGGCGGGCCGCTTCGTCAACGACGTCACGCCGATCGGCGTGTGCGCCGTCGATCCGGCCAACAAGACGGCGCAATACACGTATCCGGCCGCGCCGGCCGGCACGGGCCTGACGGAACTGCTGGAATTCGGTTTCCGCCGCGGCGTAACCTACAACCTGTTCGGCCTCAATCCGCTGGGCGGCCCGTCTGATCCCTATCTGATCAACCCCGTCGACGCGCCACCCGGCAGCTGCAGCGCCTCGCATTCGAGCGCCGCCTCGACTGCGCCATTCATGTGTACGGGCAGCAGCGCCGTCATCACCAGCGGCACGGGCCAGGTGTACACGAACACGGGGCTGACGGCCTCGCTGGCCGCCTCGCTCAATTCGCGCTTCGACGATTACGGCGGACCGTCCGTGTGCGACCCCGCAACGGCGCCGCCCGACACCAACATCAAGGAGTATCCTTGCGTGGGCGCCGCGTCGCCCTGCGTCGCCGCTGCCGCCAACTCGCCGCCCACGGGCTGGATGCAGCCGGGCGCCAGCACCCTGCCCAGCCAGCAGCCGGTCAGCCTGGCCGGCAACAAGCCGAATTACCAGTTGCCGTCCGCCGGCAGCGTCCCCGCGCCCTCGGCCACGTTCGCCCAATTCGCCGACTATGGCGTGCTGTGGTCCTACGGCCCTGCCTACCAAAGCAATGGCGCCACACCGGCCAAGGCCGGCACGGCATACAGCGTCGCGGACGGCAACGCCAACCCCATGTACAGCACGGCCAAGGCGAACTACTTCGACACGGCCAGCTACCCCGTCAGCCCCGGCGCGGGATTTCCTGCCAGTACCCCGCCTTCGCCGTACAACCAGACCAGCGGCCCCACGTTCCAGGCGCCGTCGGCGGCCCATCCGGGCCAGCGCAACCGCCGCATCCTCAACGTGGTGCTGGTCGACTGTCGCACGGCGCCCGTGGGGCCGGCTTCGTGCGGCACCATGAACGCGGTGGGCATCGGCAAATTCTTCATGACGATGAAGGCCGATTTCAGCGGCGGCACCAAGCGCCTCGACGTCGAATTCGCGGGCCTGATCGAGCCCGTGCCGAATTCCGAAATCAAACTCTACAAGTGAGGCGGCCATGCGCATCCACCATTCCCCCCTCAGGCAGCGCGGCGGCGCCGCCGTCGAATTCGGCATCGTGCTGGCCCTGCTGATCACCTTGCTGGCCGGCATCTTCGGCTTCGGCCGCGCCTTCTGGTATTACGACGCGCTGACCAAGGCCACGCGCGACGCGGCGCGCAACATGTCCGTCAAGGCCAAGGCCGGCATTGCTTCGCAGGGCGTGCCGGCCGCCAGACAGACGGTGGTCGACGCGGCCATCAGCGCCGGCATCAGCGACTTCGTCACGGCCAACGTAACGGTCACCTGCCTGGACGCGGCGTTCAACGACAGCAACTGCACCGATGGCACGGCGCCGGGCGGCATCCGCGTCGAAGTCGTCAACTACACGCTGTCGGTAGGCCAGTACCTGCCGTTCGTGATCGGCGCGGCCAGCAGCTATGCCACGCCGCTCTCGCCGCGCACCACCATGCGCTACATGCTGTAAGGAGAACGCCATGCGCCAACGCCTTTCATCGTCTCCTCCAGCCGGCCGCCAGCGCGGCGCCGCCGCCGTCGAATTCGCCCTGGTGTCGCTGCTGTTTTTCACCTTGCTGTTCGGCATCCTCGAATTCGGCCGCATGCTGTACCTGTACAACACGGTGCAGGAAGTGAGCCGCCGCGCCGCGCGCGAAGCGGTGGTGCGCTGGATCGACCAGACCGACGCCATCAAGACCCTGGCCCTGTTCGGCGGCACGGCGCTGCCGGCCGCGCCGGAACTGACGGCCGCCAACATCACCATCCGCTACCTGAACAAGAGCGGCGCCGAAGTGACCTTGCCGCCACTCGATCCGGGCGACAACCTGTCGGCCTGCGGCGACATCACGCGCACGGCCAGCTGCATCGACAGCGTGCGCGTGTCGATCGACAACGTCAGCTACACGCCGATGGTCAGCCTGTTCGGTTTTCTCAATATTGCCGTGCCAGCCTCGGTGGTGGTCATGCACGCCGAAAGCCTGGGCTTCCAGATCAACTGAACACCTTGCCGAACACCTTTACCGGGGAGTACCAAGTGAATATCGTCATCGTCTCGAAGAATGAAGTCCAGCTCAAGCGGCTTACCCGCTTGCTGCGCGAACGCAGCGCGACCGACCGCGTCACCCTGCTGGCAAGCATACCGGATGTATTCGACAACGGCGTCACGCCGGACTTGCTGCTGCTGGAGCAGGAGCTGACGGGCGAGGCGGAGCTGGAACAGCTCGAGCTGCTGGGCGGGCGCCATCCGAACCTGGCCATCATCGTGCAATGTCCGCAGCAAAGTCCGCAATTCCTGCTGCGCTCGATGCGCGCCGGCGTGCGCGAAGTGCTGCAGCCGGACGACGACGCGGCCCTGTGCGCCGCCTTGCGCCGCATCGAGGAAAAACTGCAGAAGCAGGTCACGCGCAAGGGCCAGGTGCTGGCCTTCGTCTCGTGCAAGGGCGGCAGCGGCGCCACCTTCATCGCCGCCAACCTCGGCTACGCGCTGGCCGCCGGCGAGCAGCGCAAGGTGGCGCTGTTCGACCTGAACCTGCAGTTCGGCGACGCCGCCCTGTTCGTCTCCGACCACAAGCCGGCCACCACCCTGTCGCAGCTGTCGCAGCAGATCGTGCGCCTCGACGCCTCGCTGCTGAGCGCCAGCATGATCCAGATCACGCCCGCCTACAGCGTGCTGGCCGCCGCCGACGATCCGGCCCACGCGGCCGACGTCGAAGCCGACCATATCGACCGCCTGCTGACCCTGGCGCGCAGCCAGTACGACTACATCCTGCTCGACGTGGGACGCGGCCTCGACCCCGTCAGCGTGCGCGCGCTGGACCGGGCCGACCTGATCTTCCCCGTGCTGCAGGCAACCTTGCCGTATGTACGCGACGGCAAGCGCCTGCTCGACGTGTTCCGCGGCCTCGGCTACCGCGAAGACAAGATCCGCCTGATCCTGAACCGCTATGCCAGCAGCGACAGCATCCGCGTGGCCGACCTGGAAGCGGCGTATGGCAAGCACGTCTACAAATCCATCCCCAACCACTACGAAGCGGTGGCGGCCTCCGTCAGCCAGGGCGTGCCCATCCTCAAGCTGACGCCGCACAACGCCGTCTCGCGCGCCCTGCAGGAACTGGCCGCCAGCCTGGCCGGCGAAACCCCGCCCGCCGCGCAAGGCTGGGTTTCGCGGCTGCTGGCGCGCGCTTGATTCCCTACAGCGCGCCTGATCCCTACACTTACCGGAGACCGACCATGACTGCCGAAAAACTCACCCTGCGGGACCGTCTGGGCTATGCCCAGGATGACGCCAGCCTGAATGACGACGCCGCGCACCAGGGCGTAGCCAGTCACAGCTACCAGCAGCTCAAGCACCGCACCCACCAGGCGCTGCTCGACCGGGTCGACCTGGAAGGCATGCAGCGCCTGTCGCGCGAACAGATCCGCGAAGAGCTGAAAATCCTCGTCAGCGACGTGCTCACGGAAGACAATGTGGTGATCAACGAGCTGGAACGGCGCTCGCTGATCCGCGACATCCAGGACGAGGTGCTCGGCTTCGGCCCGCTCGAACCGCTGCTGGCCGATCCCGGCGTGTCCGACATCCTCGTCAACACCTACCGCCAGGTGTATGTCGAGCGCCATGGCCGCCTGGAGCTGAGCGACGTCTGCTTCACCGACGATGCACATTTGATGAAAATCATCGACAAGATCGTCTCGCGCGTGGGCCGGCGCATCGACGAGTCGAGCCCCATGGTCGATGCGCGCCTGCCCGACGGTTCGCGCGTGAACGCCATCATCCCGCCGCTGGCCATCGACGGCCCCGTGATGTCGATCCGCCGCTTCTCGGCCCAGCCCCTGCGCCTGGCCGACCTGCTGCTCAAGCACAGCCTCACGGAAGAAATGAGCACCACCTTGCAGGCGCTGGGCAAGGCCAAGGTCAACATCCTGATCTCGGGCGGCACGGGCAGCGGCAAGACCACGATGCTCAATGCGATTTCCGGCTTCATCAGCACGGCCGAGCGCATCGTCACCATCGAGGACGCGGCCGAACTGCAGATGCAGCAACCGCACGTGGTGCGCCTGGAAACGCGCCCGCCGAATATCGAGGGCAAGGGCGAAGTGACGCAGCGGGCGCTGGTGCGCAATGCGCTGCGCATGCGTCCCGACCGCATCATCCTGGGCGAGGTGCGCGGCGCCGAGGCGCTCGACATGCTCGGCGCCATGAACACGGGCCATGAAGGCTCGATGGCCACCATTCACGCGAACACTCCGCGCGACGCGCTGACGCGGCTGGAAAACATGATCAGCATGGCTTCCGCGGCCCTGCCCGTGAAAGCCATGCGCCAGCAGATCAGTTCGGCCATCAGCGTGGTGGTGCAGGTGTCGCGCCTGACGGACGGCAAGCGCAAGGTCACGTCGATCCAGGAAATCACGGGCATGGAAGGCGAGATGATCACCATGCAGGAAATCTTCACCTTCCGCCAGACAGGCATCGGCGAGGACGGCACGGTGCAGGGGCATTTCCATGCCAGCGGCGTGCGGCCGCGCTTCCTGGAACGCCTGCGCGCCTTCGGCATCAGCCTGCCGGAAACCCTGTTCGATCCCGCCCGCCAGTACCATTAAGGGGAGCATCATGGACTATCTCTATTACGTATTCGCCATCCTTACCTTCATCGCCGTGGTACTGCTGATCGAGGGCGTGTACCTGGCGTGGAACACCTCGCGCGGCCCGGAAGCGGAAAGGGTCGCGCGCCGCCTGCGCATCATGTCGGCCGGCGCGCATGGCGACACGGGCAGCTCGATGATCAAGAAACGCCTGCTGAGCGATACCCCGTCCCTGCAGCGCGTGCTGCTCAGCGTGCCCCGCGTGCATGCGCTCGACCGCCTGCTGGAGCAGTCGGGCCTGACCTGGAGCGTGGCCAGCTTCGCCGGCGTGATGCTGGCTTCGGCCGGCGCCGCGTTTTTGCTGCTCAGCTACTTCAGCGTGCCGTGGCTGCTGCTCCTGCCACTGGTGGCCGGCGCGGCCCTGCTGCCGCTGCTGGTGGTCTTGCGCGCCAAGGCCAAGCGCCTGCAGCGCATCGAGCAGCAATTGCCCGATGCGCTCGACCTGATGGCGCGCGCCCTGCGTGCCGGCCACGCCTTCCCCACCGCCCTGAAAATGGTCGGCGATGAAATGAACGCGCCGCTGGCCGTGGAATTTCGCGCCACTTTCGACGAAGTCAATTTCGGCATCGCCATGCAGGATGCGCTGATGAACCTGGCCACGCGCGTGCCCAGCACGGACTTGCGCTATTTCGTCATCGCCGTGCTGATCCAGCGCGAAACGGGCGGCAACCTGGCCGAACTGCTCGACAGCATCAGCCGCATCATCCGCGAGCGCATCAAGCTGCTGGGACAGGTGCGCGTGCTGTCGGCCGAAGGCAAGCTGTCGGCCTGGATCCTGTCGCTGCTGCCCTTCGGCGCGGCGGCCATGATCCAGCTGACCAATCCGCAATTCCTGGAAATGCTGTTCGTCGATCCGGGCGGACGCAAGATGCTCGTCGGCGCCCTGGTGATGATGGTGTGCGGCATCCTGGTCATGCGCAATATCATCCGCATCCGTGTCTGAGCCCGCAAGGAGAATCCTCATGAATCCCGTCCATTTCGCCTTTCTCGCCCTGCTCTTCATTGCCGTCTTCGGCACCGTGCTGGTGGCCATGCGCAGCTTTGCCCCCGATCCCTTGCGCCAGCGCATGGACAACGCCACCGGCAAGAGCGCGGCGGCGCCTGGCGCCTCCGCGCCCAGCCCCTGGCTGGCACGCATGGTGCGCCTGAGCGGCCCGCTGGCCAAGCTGTCGCTGCCCGACCAGGGCTGGGAAGGCTCCGTGATGCGCCGGCGCTTCATGAATGCCGGCCTGCGCCAGGCATCGGCGCCCATCCTGTTCTTTTCCGCCAAGACCATGCTGGCCATCGGCCTGCCGCTGCTGCTGTTCCTGGGACTGAGCGCGTCAGGCAGCCAGATGGCGGGTAAAGCTCTCTTGTTCTGGCTGCTGATCGTGGCCGCCATCGGCTACTACCTGCCCAATATCGTCCTGGCGCAAATGATCAAGCGGCGCCAGCGCGATATCTTCGAAAGCTTTCCCGATGCGCTGGACTTGATGACGGTGTGCGTGGAAGCGGGCTTGGCCATGGATGCGGCGCTGGCCAGGGTGGCGGCCGAGATCGCCCTGAAAAGCGCCGTGCTGGCCGAGGAATTGCACCTGGTGATGCTGGAACTGCGCGCCGGCAATACCAAGGAGCGGGCGCTGCGCAACCTGGCCCTGCGCACGGGCGTAGAGGATGTCGATGCGCTGGTGGCCATGCTGATCCAGGCCGAGCGCTTCGGCACCAGCATCGCGTCCTCGCTGCGCGTGCAGTCGGACCAGCTGCGCACCAAACGCCGCCAGCTGGCCGAGGAAGAAGCGGCGAAGATCGCTCTCAAGCTGCTGTTCCCGCTGATCTTTTTCATCTTCCCTTCGCTGCTGGTCGTCCTGATGGGACCAGCCTTCCTGCAAATCTACCGCGTGCTCCTGCCCAGCATGGGCAGCGGCAGCTGACCGGAGAACCGCCATGTCACAGCACACCACCCTGATGCTCATGCTCGCCTGCGCCGGCCTGCTGCCCGCCTGCGGCCACCTGCCCGGCCCGGCCAGTCAGGGCACTCATGTTGCGCCACCGCAGGCGCGCATCGATGACAGCCCCGCCACCCGCACGGCCGCTTTCTGCAAGCTGGGCAAGCGCATGCAGGAACTGGGCGATCCGCGCGCGGCGATGGCGGCGTACAGCGAAGCCCTGCTATTGACGCCCGGTTCGGCCGATGCGCGCAATGGCGCCGCCGTGCTGCACGCGCAACTGGGCCAGCTGGAAACGGCGCGCAGCATGCTGCAGGCGCTGGCGCAAGAGACGCCGACGGCCAGGACTTACAACAATCTCGGCTACGTGCTGTACCTGCAGGGCGAATACGCGCAGGCGGCCAGCGTGCTGCGCCGGTCGCTGCAGCTCGACAACAGCCAGCAGCCGGCGCGCGCCAACCTGGATCTCGCCATCGCGGCGCTGGCGCGCAGCGTAGGAACAGTCGATGCGGTCGACACCGCAGCGGAAGCCATCGCGCCCGACCTGGCGCCTGCGCCAGCGGCGCCCGCCAGCCGCTTGCAGCTGACGCAGTCGCAGCCGAATATCTTCACGCTGAGCTGGCGCGACGCTCCCGTAGTGGCGCACGCCGCCTTGCCAGCCCCGGCAAAGCCGGTGGCACCGGTGGCAACCCTGCCACGACTGGAAGTCATCAACGGCAATGGCGTAACGGGGATGGCGGCGCGCATGCGCGGCATGCTGGGCGGCATCGGCATCAGCGTGCTGCGGCTGGGCAACCAGCGGCCGTACGGCGTCCAGGCCAGCAGCATCGTCTACCGGCCTGGTCATGCGCAGGCGGCCGCCGCCCTGGCCCTCGCCTTGGGCGGCATGCCGCAGTTGCAGGCGGCGGACGACAGCGGTGTGGGCGCGGGCGCCGATCTGCGTTTATTGCTGGGCAAGGATGCGCCGGCCAGCCCGCGCGCGCCGGACGTGCGCCTGGCGTCGAACCTGGCGCAGTAACGGTGCAATCAGCGCGGCAGCAGGTGCCGGTCGGCGGGATTGATCAGGAAGCCTTGCAGTATCTCCTGCAGCTGCGGCAGCTTGGCCACGTAGGCGGGAATGCCCAGCTGGCGCGCGCCGAAGTAGTGGGCGATGATGTCGCCTTGCTGCTCCATGTTGAAGTCGGACAGGACGCCGCCCGCCTGCGCATCGTAACGGTAGGCGCGCTGCCGGATATAGCCGCCGCGCAGCGCCAGCAGCACGCCATGCAGCAGCACGCTGTAACCAAGCTGGTATTGCCACACGTGCACCATCTCGTGGATGAAGAACAGCTTGCCGCTGTTGCCTTCGCGCGAGAAATCCTCGCGGTACTGGGCCGGCATGAAGTGCAGGCTGCCGCGCGGCGTCATCGCCGTGTTCTGATCCTGCAAGCCGAACGGTAGAAAGGAGCCGCGCACGACGCGCACGCGCGCGTAGTCGATGGCGCCCTGGAAGACGCTGCGGGCCATGGCGGTTTCGCCGATGGTGAGGGGGCGGCGCAAGACGCGCATGGCACTCCGTCAGAAGAAAGAAGCGGCAAGCATGAGAGCTTGCCGAGTACTATAACTGCAAGTACCTGACAGAAGCGTAGCGAGCGGCAGCGATTTGTGGCTAAGAAGCGCAACCGTACTCCAGTACGGTGAGCATCGCAGGCCGCAAAGCGCGACGCGCAGTAGCTTATGTCAGGTACGACTAGGCGGAGCGTAAACCGCTGGCCGCTTTCGCGATTTCCGTGATGCGGTCCCAGTTGCCGGCCGCGATCGCGTCTTTCGGCGTCAGCCACGAGCCGCCCACGCAGGCGACGTTTTTCAGCGCCAGGAACTGCGACGCCGTCTCTTGCGAGATGCCGCCTGTCGGGCAGAACGTCACGTCCGGCAGCGGGCCGTAGATCGCGTTGAGCATGCCGATGCCGCCGGCCGGCACGGCCGGGAACAGTTTCAGCTGCTGGAAGCCGTTTTCACGCGCCGCCATCACTTCGCCTGGCGTCATCACGCCTGGCAGCAATGGCAGGCCGCTGCTTTTCGCCGCCGCCACCAGGGCCGACGTCAAGCCTGGCGAGACGCCGAAGACGGCGCCCGCATCGCGTGCCTGCGCGAATTCCTCGGGACGGGTCAAGGTACCCACGCCGACGATGGCGCCCGGTACTTCCGACATGGCGCGGATCGCTTCCAGGCCGTGCTTGGTGCGCAGGGTTACTTCCAGCACGCGGATGCCGCCCGCCACCAGCGCGCGCGCCAGCGGTACGGCGTGTTCAGGATCGTCGATCGCAATCACGGGGATCACGCTCGAGGTGCGCATAATTTCCAGTAGTGTCATGGTCATCTCTTATTTCCTAGCCAAAAAGTCTTCATCGGAACCCGGTACGGTGTCACCGACATTGTCGGCGTCGTGCAAGGCGATGGTGGTGGGAATCGGCGACGGCAGGCCGAAGGTGGTGGCACCCTCTTCCGCCGCGCTGACGGTGGAACGGAACATGGAAAACAGCTCGCGGCCCATGCCGATGTGGTTCGGCGACAGGTCAGCCGTGACCAGCGAACGCGCATGCCAGACGTCGGCCGGCACCAGCGCTTCCAGTACGCCGGTGAAGGCGTCGAGACGGATGATGTCGCCGTCGCGCACGAGGCCCAGCGGGCCGCCGGCGAGAATTTCAGGCGATACGTGGATGGCGGCCGGCACCTTGCCCGACGCGCCCGACATGCGGCCATCGGTAACGAGCGCCACGTGGCGGCCCGCATCCTGCAGGTTGGCCAGCGCCGGCGTCAGCGCATGCAGTTCCGGCATGCCGTTGGCGCGCGGGCCCTGGAAACGCAGCACGGCAACGAAGTCGCGGTCCAGGGTGCCCGCCTTGTAGGCGGCCATGAATTCTTCCTGCGAATTGAACACCAGGGCCGGCGCTTCCACCGTGCGGTGCTGCGGCTTGACGGCCGAGACCTTCATCACGGCGCGGCCCAGGTTGCCGGCGACCAGGACCATGCCGCCGTCCGGCGCGAACGGGTTCGAAGCGGGGCGCAGCACACTGTCGTCGGCGCTGGCGGCCGGTGCCTCTCTCCAGAAGACCTTGCCGTCTTCGCCGAGGAACGGTTCCATGCAGTGCGCGCGCAAGCCGTGGCCCAGGATGGTGTTGACGTCTTCGTGCAGCAAGCCAGCATCGAGCAATTCGCGGATCAGATAACCGGTGCCGCCGGCCGCGTGGAAATGGTTCACGTCGGCGTCGCCGTTCGGGTAGATGCGCGTGAGCATCGGCACGATGGCCGACAGTTCATTGAAATCGTTCCAGTCGATGACGATGCCGGCCGCCTTGGCGATCGCCACCAGGTGCAGGGTGTGGTTGGTCGAACCGCCCGTGGCCAGCAAGCCCACGACGGCGTTGACGATACATTTCTCGTCGACGATATGACCGACCGGCAAGTAGCTGCCGCTTTGCGCCGTGATGACGGCGGCGCGCTGGGCGGCGGCGGCGGTCAGGGCATCGCGCAGCGGCGTGTTCGGCGTGATGAAGGCGGCGCCCGGCAGGTGCAGGCCCATCACTTCCATCAGCATCTGGTTGCTGTTGGCGGTACCGTAGAAAGTACAGGTGCCGGCGCCGTGGTAGGCTTTCGACTCGCCTTCGAGCAAGTCTTCACGCGTGGCCTTGCCCTGCGCATACAGCTGGCGCACCTTGGCTTTTTCCTGGTTCGACAGGCCCGACGTCATCGGACCGGCCGGCACGAAGACGGCTGGCAGGTGGCCGAAGTGCAGCGCGCCGATCAACAGGCCCGGCACGATCTTGTCGCACACGCCCAGGTACAGGGCCGAGTCGAACATATTGTGCGACAGCGCCACGGCCGTCGACATGGCGATGGTGTCGCGCGAAAACAGCGACAGTTCCATGCCCGGCTGGCCTTGCGTCACGCCATCGCACATGGCGGGCACGCCGCCGGCGAACTGGGCGACGGCGCCCACTTCGCGCACGGCTTGCTTGATGATCTGCGGGAAGCCTTCAAACGGCTGGTGCGCCGACAGCATGTCGTTATACGAGGACACGATGGCCACGGACGGCTTCTTGTATTCCTTCAGCGACAGCTTGTCGTTGGCGGGAAAGGCGGCAAAGCCGTGCGCCAGGTTGGTGCACGACAGGGCGCCGCGCTGCACGCCCTGGATGCGGGCCGCATCCAGATGCGCCAGGTAGGCGCCGCGCGATGGCCGGCTGCGCGCGATGATGCGCGCTGTTACGGATTCGACTACTGGATGCAGCGCCATATGGATTTCCTTAAAAATGAGTATTTCGTGAAATTTTACTACAAAACCGTGAAGAAGAAGCACTCTTGCATGGGCCCGCAACACAAATAAGCGACGGATTGCGGCATATCAAGGCAAATCCGGCCAATATCGCGTATCGGTGCCTGCCAACATGGCTCTTATATGTCACTCGCGCAATCGCTAAAAAAAGCACAACAAAATCCGCTTCGCGTCACAAACTGTAGTGAAATTACGTTTTTCTGATGTATTATTCTCATACCAATGCCGGATCCGCTGTTCGCCACGACGAACGCGCCGCGCTCCTTTCAACCGAGACAAGCACCCAAGCCGACCGCCATGCGCCAGCCAGCACCTACTCCCGCCATCACCGCCACCGCCAGTTTCCAGTCCCTGCAAGCGCATAGCGCCAGCCTGCGCGAAGTGCATCTGCGCCAGCTGTTCGCGGCCGACCCCGCCCGCTTTTCCAGCATGACCGTCGATGCGGCCGGCCTGCTGCTCGATTACTCGAAAAACCGTGTCGACGCCACCGCCATGGGCCTGCTGATGGACCTGGCCCGCGAGCGCGGCGTGGAAGCGCAGCGCGAAGCCATGTTCACTGGCGAGAAAATCAATCTTACCGAACATCGGGCCGTTCTGCATACGGCTTTGCGCGCGCCACGCGGCACGAAGCTGGTCGTCGATGGCCAGGATATCGATGCCGACGTGCAAGATGTGCTGCAACGCGTGAAAGCGTTTACGGACAAGGTGCGCAATGGCAGCTGGCTCGGCTACACGGGCAAGCCGATTTGCGACATCGTCAACATCGGCATCGGCGGCTCGGACCTGGGCCCGAAAATGGCGTGCCTGGCGCTGCGCTCGTACGCCAACCCGGGCCTGGAAATGCACTTTGTTTCCAACGTCGACGGCCACGACATGGAAGCGACCCTGTCCAAGGTCGATCCGGAAACGACCCTGTTCATCGTGGCATCGAAAACTTTCGTTACCGCGGAAACCATGCTCAACGCCAACACGGCGCGCGCCTGGTTCCTGCTCGAAGGCGAAGAAAAGGACCTGGCCCAGCATTTTGTGGCCGTTTCGACCAACACGCAAGCCATCGTCGACTTCGGCATTTCGCCGGACAATATGTTCCCGTTCTGGGACTGGGTCGGCGGCCGCTATTCCGTCTGGTCGTCGATCGGCCTGGCCGTGGCGCTGTCCGTCGGCTTTGAATACTTCAGCGATTTCCTCGCGGGCGCGCATGCGATGGACCAGCATTTCCGCCAGGCGCCGCTGGAACAGAACATGCCCGTCGTGCTGGCCATGGTCGGCTTCTGGAACCGCCAGTTCCTCGACTGCGGCTCCGTTTCCATCGCGCCGTATCACCAAGACTTGAGCCGCTTTGCCGCCTATTTGCAACAGCTGGACATGGAAAGCAACGGCAAGCGCGTCACCAAGGATGGCGTGCCCGTCGACGTACCCACCGGTCCCGTCATCTGGGGCGATTGCGGCACGAATGCGCAACACGCATATTTCCAGCTGCTGCACCAGGGCACGGACATCACGCCCATCGACTTCATCGCCGCCCTGCGCGCCACGCACGATCTACCTGGCCACCACGACGCCCTGCTGGCGAACTGCTTTGCCCAGTCGGAAGCCTTCATGACAGGCAAGACGGGCGATGAGGTACGCCTTGATTTGCAGGCGCAAGGATTGCCGGAAAACGAGATCGAGGCGCTGGTGCCGCACAAGACCTTCCCAGGCAACCGCCCCAGCAACACCATCCTGATGGACCAGCTGACCCCGACCACCCTGGGCGCCCTGATCGCGCTGTACGAACACAAGACCTTCGTGCAGGGCGTCTTGTGGAACGTCAACAGTTTCGACCAGTGGGGCGTGGAACTGGGCAAGGTGCTGGCCAAGAAAATCCAGGCCGAACTGACGGGCGAAGCCCGTCCCGACCACCATGACAGCTCGACCAATGGCTTGATTGCCTTGGCGAAAGCTGCAAAAGCCGCATATTAAAAAGAAATAGATGAATATTTACGAAATCAAAGTAGTGAGCGACAAGCCCATGCAAGTGGGCGAATGCCCGCTATGGCATGGCAAGGAAGCGGCCCTGTACTGGGTCGACATCGATGGCCGCGCCGTGCACCGCTTGCATCCGGCCAGCGGCAAGCATGAGCAATGGAGCATGCCGACGGAACCGTCGGCGCTGGCGATCAACGCCGGCGGCGGCCTGATCGTGGCCTTGCGCAGCGGCTTTGCCCACCTCGACACGAAGACGGGCAGCCTGGCGGAAATCGCTCCGGCGCCGTTCGACATGAGCACCACGCGCTTCAACGATGGCAAGGTCGACCCGGCCGGCCGCTTCTGGGTCGGCACGATTTTCGAGCCGCGCAACGCTGACGCTGCAGAGATGTTCGTGCTGGAAAAGGGACAAGTACGCAAGGTCTGGTCGGGCGGGATGACAGTGTCGAACGGCCTGGGCTTCAGCCCGGACAAGCGCACCATGTACCACTCGGACACCACCACGCACCGCATCGACCGCTTCGATTTCGATGCGGCCACGGGTGCCATTTCCGCGCCGCAACCGTTCCAGCGTTTTTCCACGGACAAGAAAGCGTTTGATTACGGCGGGCGCCCCGATGGCGCGGCCGTCGACAGCGAAGGCAATTACTGGTCGGCCATGTTTGAAGGCGGCAAGATCTTGCGCTTCGCCCCCGATGGCCATTTGCTGGGCGAAATTACCGTGCCCGTGCGCTGCCCCACCATGGTGACGTTTGGCGGCCCCGACCTGCGCACCCTGTACATCACCAGCGCCAGCCACAACAGGTCAAACGCCGAGATCGCCGACTACCCGTTGACGGGCCACGTACTGTCCGTGCGCGTGGACGTGGCGGGCCAGCCGGAAACAGCTTACCAGGCGTAATCCGACACCATTGTTGACCGTGGCGGCGTCGGATTACGCGCAGCGTCGCTGCGCTAATTCGACCTACCGGACTGCCACGTGCCCAGAGGCGTGGCGGACCAGCCGTAATCGTTTGCCAGCAAGAAAAAGCGCCGGCACCCGCGAGGGTCCGGCGCGTTTT
>NZ_LNCE01000038.1:0-38050 GCF_001445815.1 Janthinobacterium sp. Ant5-2-1
CCCTTCTTCCCCGCATCCGACATGATCAACCGCCACGCCAGTACCTACATCCTCAGCCACCCGCTGGCCTTCACGCTGCAGGTGCTGAAGGGTTTCCGCGCCAACCAGGGCTTGCTGCTGGCGGGCGCCGTCGCGTATTACTCGCTGCTGTCCATCGTGCCCTTGCTGATGCTGGTGGTCGTGGCCCTGTCGCACGTGATTGCGCAGGATGAATTGTTGCAAACCATAGGCCATTATCTGGAATGGCTGGTGCCGGGGCAATCGAAAGCCATCGTGGCGGAAGTAGCGCATTTCCTCAACAACCGCGGCGTAATCGGCTGGCTCTTGCTGCTGAGCATGCTGTTTTTCAGTTCGCTGGCGTTTACCGTGCTGGAAAACGCCATGAGCGTGATCTTCATCCACCGCGTGGCCATCCGCCGCCGTCATTTCCTCATTTCCGCCGTGCTGCCGTACTGCTACATCTTGTGCCTGGGTATCGGTATTTTGCTGATCACCCTGGTGGCGGGCAGCCTGCAAGTGATGGGGGAGGAAAGCGTGCGTTTCTTGCGTCATGACTGGGGCCTGGAGGGCGTGTCCGGCGTGCTGTTGTATTTGCTGGGGCTGGCGGGTGAAATTCTGGTGCTCAGTTCGATCTACCTGGTCATGCCGGTGGGGCGATTATCGATCACGCATGCGCTGATCGGCGGCGTGACGGCGGCCCTGCTGTGGGAAATTGCGCGCCACGTGCTGGTCTGGTATTTCTCTACCTTGTCGCAGGTGAATATTGTCTACGGCTCGATGACGACGGCTATCGTCGTCATGTTCAGCCTGGAAATCGGCGCCACCTTGCTGTTGCTGGGCGCGCAAGTGATTTCCGAATACGAAAGAGTGGCCCGTGGCGGCGAAGAAGACAAGCCGCTGGCGCTAAGGACTTGATTTAAAAAGATTATTGCACCGCACAAAAAGCTGTGCTATACTCCGCTCAGTGATTGAGATTTGGCAGCAAATTATCTCACCATCCAGTTTCAGCGCGGCGACCGACAGGTGTAATGTCGATGGCGTGACAGTGCGAAGAAATGGATTTTGTAATTCCGGATACGATGGTCGATTTACACTTGGAGTCACCATGCAGATAGCATGGGAGTCCGAAAATCAGGAGGCACTTTGCAGATAGCACTGGCGTCCATGACACGATTAAAGCATTGGTAATACATTGGAACAAGCCCGCGTTTTAGCGGGCTTTTTTTCGTCCATAGTTGGCGTATGGGGTCAGACCCACAACACCGCTAACGCAAAGCTTCGCGCCAACACATGTGGGGGTCTGACCCCAGCCTTTGCCTGGGGTTTATAACGCCCGCGCAATCAAGATTTTCTGAATATCGCTGGTCCCCTCATAAATCTGGCACACGCGCACGTCGCGGTAGATGCGCTCGACGGGGAAGTCGGACACATAACCATAGCCGCCGTGCACCTGAATGGCGTCCGAACACACTTTTTCCGCCATTTCCGACGCAAACAGCTTGGCCATGGCCGCTTCCTTCAGGCAGGGCAGGCCCGCATCCTTCATGGCTGCCGCGTGGCGGATCAGCTGGCGCGCCGCTTCGATCTGCGTGGCCATGTCGGCCAGGCGGAATTGCACGGCCTGGTGTTCATAGATGGGTTTGCCGAAACTTTCGCGCTCGCGCGCATAGCTCAGGGCCGCTTCATACGCGGCGCGCGCCATGCCCACGGCTTGCGAGGCGATGCCGATGCGTCCGCCTTCCAGGCCGGACAGGGCGATCTTGTAGCCTTGTCCTTCTTCGCCGATCAAATTTTCCGCCGGGATGCGGCAATTGTCGAACAGGATTTGCGCCGTGTCCGACGAGTGCTGGCCCATCTTCTGTTCCAGTCCTGCCACGATGTAGCCAGGCGTGTTCGTCGGCACCCAGAAGGCGCTGATGCCGCGCTTGCCGGCCGCCTTGTCGGTGACGGCCATGACGATGGCCACGTCCGCATACTTGCCGCTGGTAATGAACTGCTTGGTGCCGTTGAGTACGTATTCATTGCCGTCGCGGGTGGCCGTCGTGCGCAGGGCCGAGGCGTCGCTGCCCGTGTGCGGTTCCGTCAGGCAAAATGCACCGAGCATCGTGCCTTGCGCCAGCGGGCGCAGCCATTGTTCCTTTTGCGCGTCGTTGGCGTACATCATGGCGATGCTGCAGACGGGGCAATTGTTGACGGAAATGATGGTCGACGTGCCGCCATCGCCGGCGGCGATTTCTTCCAGTACCAGGGCCAGCGATACATAGTCGAGGCCGGCGCCACCGAGTGCTTCCGGCACGGCCACGCCAAAGGCGCCCAGCGCGGCCAGTTCCTGCAATTCTTCTTTCGGGAAATGATGTTCCTTGTCCCAGCGGGCCGCATTGGGTGCCAGGCGCTCGCGCGAAAAACTGCGCAGCGCTTCCTGGATCATCGATTGTTCTTCATTGAGTATCATGGGACGTCGTCTCGTTTGTTTTTATAGTGTGGGTGGGATTACCAGCCGATGGGCTTGCCATCGTAATTGCGGAACACGGCCTTGTCCGTGGCCGGCAGGCTGGCCAGAGTGGCGCGGATGCCGGCAGCGCTTTGCTCGGGGGAAAGGTCGGCGCAGGCGCCGCCCATGTCCGTGCGTACCCAGCCCGGGTGGAAGGCCACGCAGCTGACGCCTTGCGGGCCATGCACGAGGGACGTGTCGATCAGCACGGAATTCAGGGCCGCCTTGCTGGCGCGGTACAGCGAGCCGCTGGGATTGCCCCGCTCGCTCAGGGAGCCCATGTGTGAGGACAGCACGGCCAGTTTCCCTTTGGCATTGCCTACCAGCGGCGCCAGGAGCGGCAGCAGCCGCATGGCCGCCAGCACGTTCGTGTGCATGACGGCATCGAAATCTTCTTGCGTGGGGGTACCATCGTGACGCGGGCCATACACGCCCGCGTTGAGGATGGCCACGTCGAGTTTTTCATCGTCGAGCTTCCAGCCCAGGCCGGCACAGCCTTCCACGTCCGTCACGTCGAGCCGGTGCGCTTCCGCGCCCAGTTGCGCGAGGGCGTCGCAAGCGTCTTGCGTGCGCGCCGTGGCGATCACTCGCCAGCCGTCGTGGCGGTATTGACGGACGATTTCGTGGCCGATGCCGCGCGAGGCGCCGATGATCAATGCAGTAGGCATGTGTTCTCCCTGAGTAATCAATGAAAAGGCGCGCAGCGAGCATGTCCACACCGCGCGCGCCTGTCGTCAACAGAGCAGCTTATACCAGTTCGATCGCCATCGCCGTCGCTTCGCCGCCGCCGATGCACAAGGCTGCCACGCCGCGCTTGCCGCCGGTTTTTTTCAAGGCGCCCAGCAGGGTGACGATGATGCGCGCGCCCGAGGCGCCGATCGGGTGCCCCAGCGCGCATGCGCCGCCGTGGATGTTGATCTTGCTGTGCGGAATATCGAGGTCGTGCATGGCGGCCATCGGCACGGCCGCGAACGCTTCATTGATCTCGAATAAGTCGACATTGCTGCTGCTCCAGCCCGTCTTGGCGTACAGCTTTTTCACCGCGCCGATGGGGGCCGTGGTGAATTCGTTCGGCGCCTGCGCATGCGTGGCGTGGCCGTGGATTTTCGCGATGACGGTGCAGCCGAGCTTTTTCGCCGTCGATTCGCGCATCAGCACGAGGGCTGCCGCGCCGTCGTTGATCGACGAAGACGAGGCGGCCGTGATCGTGCCATCTTTCTTGAAGGCGGCTTTCAAGGTGGGGATTTTTTCCAGGCGGGCTTTTTGCGGGCCTTCATCGATGCTGACGACGGTGTCGCCGCCGCGGCCAGAAACGGTCACGGGGGCGATTTCCCACTCAAAACTGCCATCCTTGGTGGCCGCTTGCGCGCGTTTCACGGATTCGATGGCAAACGCATCCTGCGCTTCGCGCGTGAAGGCGTACTGGCTGGCGCACTCTTCGGCAAACGTGCCCATCGAGCGGGCATTGCCCTTTTCATCGCGGCTGTAAGCGTCTTCCAGGCCATCCATCATCATGTGGTCATAGATCATGCCGTGGCCGATGCGGTAGCCGCCGCGCGCCTTCGGCACCAGGTAGGGGGCGTTGGTCATCGATTCCATGCCGCCCGCCACCACCACGTCGGCGCTGCCGGCGAGCAAGGTGTCGTGCGCGAACATGGTCGTCTGCATGGCCGAGCCGCACATTTTCGACAGGGTCACGGCGCCCGTGGAATCGGGCAAGCCCGCCTTGCGCAAGGCTTGACGCGCGGGGGCCTGGCCCTGACCGGCCATCAGGCAATTGCCGAAAAACACGTGTTCAACGGCGTCCGGTGCCACGCCGGCCCGTTCGACGGCGGCGCGGATGGCCACGGCGCCCAGGTCGCTGGCGGTGACGTTGGCAAAGTCGCCCTGGAAGGCGCCCATGGGGGTGCGCGCGGCACCGACGATTACGATTGGATCATTCATGTTGGATCTCCGGTTAAGGGTGGGGAGGGTGACTGCATACAAAAACGCAGGTGCTGCGGATAGGGGAAGACGTCCTCGATATGGCCGTCTTCAATGCGCTGCTTGCGCGCCTGCCAGTATTGCGCCGTCAGCAGGTCGGCATGGTGTTGCATGAAATAGCGGCGGATGCGGGGATTGCCCAGCAGGAAGGTGCCGAATTGTTCGGGAAACACATCGTGCTTGCCGATGGGATACCACGGTTCGGCCGACATTTCCTCCTCCTCCGTGCACGCCTCGGGGATGACGCGGAACTGGCAATCGGTGATGTACTCGATTTCATCGTAATCGTAAAAAACGACGCGCTGATGACGGGTCACGCCAAAGTTTTTATACAGCATGTCGCCCGGGAAAATATTCGCCGCCACCAGTTCCTTGATGGCATTGCCGTACTCGACGATGGCGTGTTCGACCAGGTCGTCGCGGCCTTCTTTCTCGGCATTGCTCAGCCACATGTTCAGCGGCACCATGCGCCGCTCGATATACAGGTGGCGGATGATGATCTGCTCGTGGTCTTCCTCGATCAGCGAGGGGGCGAACTGTTTCAGCTCGGCCAGCAATTCATCGGCAAAACGGGCGCGGGGAAAGGCCACGTTGGAATATTCGAGCGTGTCGGCCATGCGGCCCACCCGGTCGTGGTGTTTCACCAGCAAGTACTTTTGCTGGACTTGCGCGCGCGTGGTTTCCTTGGGCGGCGGGAAAAAATCCTTGATGACCTTGAAGACATACGGAAACGAGGGCAGGGCAAACACCAGCATCACCAGGCCGCGGATGCCGGGCGCGCTTTCGAAGTGGTCCGATGAATGTTTCAAGTGCTGCAGGTAGTCGCGGTAAAACAGCGTCTTGCCCTGCTTCTGCAAGCCCAGGATCGTATAGATTTCGCTGCGCGGTTTGCGCGGCAGCAAACTGCGCAGGAATTGCACGTAGGCCGACGGCACTTCCATATCCACCAGGAAATAGGCGCGCGTAAATGAAAACAGCACGGCGATTTGCTGGTGCTCGAACAGCACCGTGTCGAGCACGAGCTTGCCGTGCCGGTTGTGCAGGATGGGCACGACAAATGGATATTCGCGGTTGCCGTTGATGCCCTTGCCAACCAGGTAGGCGCCCTTGTTGCGGTAAAACAAGCTGGTCAGGACCTGGATCTGGTGGTTCGGCTCGAGCCTGTCGCCGCCGAACAGCTGCTGCAGCCGCGCTTCCACCTGCGCCACGTCACGCTCGAGGTTGGCAAAGGCGCAGTCGAGCTGGAAGTCCGTCACCATGCATTGCAGGGTATGGCGCAAGCCATCCTTGCCCGGGTAATACACGCGGTAGGTGGGGACGGGGTCTTGCGTTTCGATATATTCCGTGGACACGACGGGACGTACGAAAATATAGTCGTTATTGAAATACGTGCGGTGGAGGATGTTGCAGCAGACGGAATTGAAGAAGGTTTCCGCCAGTTCCGGCTGCTTGTGTTCCGTCAGCATGCCGATGTAGTGCAGCTTCAGTTCGCGCCACACTTCGTCGCTCAACTCCGACTCTTCGTACTCATCTTCGAGCATCTGCACGCATTCCTGTACGCGCTTGTCATAAAAGTCGATGCGCTCGCGGGCCGCCGTTTGCGCCGGGGCCCAGGCGCCTTGCTCGAAATACTGCTTGGCTTGCTGGCTCGTTTCGCGGAACAAACGGTAATGCTTGTCGAAGCCGTCGCGGATGGTGCGCGCGATATCGAATGCAATCTGGGAAGAGAGCAATTTGGGGAAGGCAATGTGCGTCATATCTGTGCTCGCATGAATGGCTCATCACCCAGTCGATAACCGCGCGCCCGTGCTTACTTGGTTTCCGCAAACAGTTCGCGGCCTATCAGCATGCGGCGGATTTCGCTGGTCCCGGCGCCGATTTCATACAGTTTGGCATCGCGCCACAGGCGGCCGGCCGGATACTCATTGATGTAGCCGTTGCCGCCCAGGGCCTGGATCGCTTCGCCGGCCATCCAGGTGGCCTTCTCCGCACTATACAGAATGGCGCCGGCCGCATCCTTGCGCAACTGGCGCACGGCTTCCGGCGTGGTGGCGCGGTCGCAGGCCTGGCCCACGGCGTAGACATACGCCTTGCACGCCATCATGGTCGAATACATATCGGCCAGTTTGCCTTGCATCAACTGGAATTCGCCGATGGCCTGGCCGAATTGCTTGCGGTCATGTACGTAAGGCACGACCAGGTCCATACAGGCTTGCATGATGCCCAGCGGGCCGCCGGACAGCACGGTGCGCTCGAAATCGAGGCCCGACATCAGCACATTGACGCCCTTGCCCAGGCCGCCCAGCACGTTTTCGGCCGGCACTTCGCAATCCTGGAACACCAGTTCGCCCGTGTGCGAGCCGCGCATGCCCAGCTTGTCGAGCTTTTGCGCGATGGAAAAGCCCTTGAAATTCTTTTCGATCAGGAAAGCCGTCATGCCGCGCGGACCCGCTTCCAGGTCGTTTTTCGCGTACACCACCAGCACGTCCGCGTCGGGGCCGTTGGTGATCCACATCTTGGTGCCGTTCAAGACCCAGCGGTCGCCCTTGAAGTCGGCGCGCAACTTCATGCTGACGACGTCCGAGCCCGCGTTCGGTTCCGACATGGCCAGCGCGCCGATGTGCTCGCCCGTGATCAGTTTCGGCAGGTATTTGGCTTTTTGCTCGGCCGTGCCGTTGCGCTTGATCTGGTTCACGCACAGGTTCGAGTGGGCGCCGTAGGACAGGCCGACGGAGGCCGAGGCGCGCGAGATTTCTTCCATGGCGATGATGTGCGCCAGGTAACCCATGCCGGCGCCGCCGTATTCTTCGCTGACGGTGATGCCGAGCAAGCCCATGTCGCCCATCTTGCGCCACAGGTCCATGGGGAACTGGTCCGTGCGGTCGATTTCGGCCGCGCGCGGCGCGATTTCGGCGGCGGCAAATTGTTGGATCGCTTCGCGCAAGGAGGCGATGTCGTCGCCGTGATCAAAGGTCAAGCCTGGGAGATGGAGCATGTCGTCCTCGTCGTTATAAGTGTGGCGGTCATGGGTGCCGGGTCAGTGAAGCTATGATACTCAGTTGTGACGTTTACGTAAACGTAAAGTAATGCGCGCGGCAGTTGTCCGCTGCCTGCGCCTTTAGCTGGTTTGCGCCTTATCAAGGTTCAGGTCCGCCAGCATGCGCGCGCACGCTTCTTCATGTGCGCTGATTTCTGCCAGCGCCATTTCAATGTCGATGCGCTGCTGCTCCAGGGTCTGCCGGTGCTGCGCCAGCACGCCCAGGAAGCGGTCCATCTGCGCCCGCGTATCCTTCGGCGACTCGTACATGTCGACCAGGCTCTTGATCTCCGACAACGCCAGGCCCAGGCGCTTGCCGCGCAGGGTCAGTTTCAAGCGGGTACGGTCGCGCGGCGTGTAGACGCGGTTGCGTCCGCCAGCGCCTTCGCGCTTCGGACTGAGCAAGCCCTGGTCTTCATAGAAACGGATGGCGCGCGCCGTGATGTCGAATTCCCGCGCCAGTTCGGTAATCGTATAGGTCGTCATGGGTGCGGGCGGTGTCGGTTGCATGGGTGGTCGGTCACTGGATGGGGGCTGCGAGGCAATGGTGGCAAAGTGCCGTTTACGTCAACGTCAATACTATTGTAGCGTGCCCTGCCCGTGCTGCAACAAAGAAAAAGGAGGTCGTGAACGGGAGAATTTGGCGAATCAGACAACAATTACTGAAAATAAATTGATTCTTCTTGCACAAACGCGCTTAAGATCGAGAGTTGGTGGCCAAGATGACACCAAAAAGAGCTTTCCTGGCATAACGGCGACATTCTTTTCGCTGCGATGGCAGTAAAATTTTTAGGCGCAGATTCTTTCCAATAGGCACGGTCAAAAAACAACGTTTCACCATGAGCACGTTGTTGATGTCGTTTCTATATTGGAAACAAAATGGCCCTTCTGAAAACTTTGTCTACGAGAAATTGTATGACATGGGCATTGCGTGTATCGGTAGAGGAGGGCATTATCCGATACCGTACGTTGTAATGCCAAACCGAGGCTTTGAATCGTGCTGCAGTGCGAAAATCAAGGCCAGCCGCGAATTTGACCCGAAGCCACGCAGAATCGCAAGAGAAAATTCGGCCCACTTTTTGACCTGAAAAGCCCGGCTGGAGTGTTAATTGTTAATTAATGCTCTTTTCAAATGTAACAATCTGTATGGTCATTCAAGAAACTGACTTTCATGTTACAACATGAAATAGTACACCTATGAATTCTTCTAACGAACGCGAAAGCTTCAGCCAGCGACTTCAGTTGGCTCTCAAAAACGCCCATTATTCTCCAGACAGCCCGACCAGACTGGCCCGGGAATTCAATATCCGTTTCGACGGGCGCCCGATTACCGTGCATGCAGCTAGGAAATGGTTAGTAGGTGAAGCAATTCCGACGCAAGAGAAATTGCGCATGATTGCCCAATGGTTGGGCGTTCCGGCGGAATGGTTGCGTTTTGGCGGCCCGGAAAGTGCCACGCCGAACGGTGAAGCGGGCAGCGCTTTGTCGCGTTTTGAGTCCGCCGATGTGAAATTAATTGCCGATTTGCAAAGATTAGATGAACATCATCGTCAAATCGCGCGAGAATTTATTCGCATGCTGGTACGAGTCAACTACCAAAAGTAAGCATCCAGGCCCTCCCCGGCCGGCACCGTCCGCCTTTCGCTGGCGGTGCTCCCCCTGTCCTTTTATTTGCGCAAGGTCATACTGGAGACATGATTTTGCCGCACAATAAGACCTCGCATGTTGCGCTGCAGCGGAATTATTTGACAATAATCCCGCGTGCGGCGGCGCAGCGGCCAATACCAGCGCATAATCACATCAGAAGCAGCCAGTTCATCCACTACGGAGCCGAGCATTTGAGCCGTCTTATGAAAAGTAACTACAGCAATACCGCGCAGCTGAAGGACTTGATGACCGTGCCCCCCATGACTGCCGCGCAACATGCGGAAGTGATGCGCAAACGGATCGCCCACCGCAGGATGGTTGAAGAAGCCAGGGATTTGAAGCAGGCAAGTGCCACGCAGTTCGAAAAACGCTAGTGGTGGATGCCTGACCAAAGCTACTGCGCGTCGCGCTTTGCGGCCGGCGATGCTCACCGTGCTTCAGCACGGTTGCGCTTCTCGGCCACAAATCACTGACGCTCGCTACGCTTTTGTCAGGCATCGTGGCGTGCGTAGTTGGTGATGTAGTCTGTTAGTTTGTTGCTGGCTGGTCTGGCGTTTTCAAACCATTCCACCGTGGCGCCAGGCTGTGCTCGATGCCAAGCAGGTCGATGACGCGCGCCACCGTATGGTCGACCATCTCCGCGATGCTCTGCGGGTGGTGGTAGAAGCTCGGCAAGGGCGGGAAGATGATGCCGCCCATTTCGGTCACGGCCGTCATATTGCGCAGGTGCGCCAGGTTGAACGGCGTTTCGCGCACCATCAGGATCAGGCGGCGGCGCTCCTTGAGCACCACATCGGCTGCCCGCGTGATCAAATTATCCGACAAGCCATGGGCGACGGCCGCCAGGGTCTTCATCGAGCACGGTGCGACGACCATGCCATCCGATTGAAACGAGCCGCTGGCGATAGAGGCGCCGATGTCGCGCAGCTTGTGCACCACGTGCGCCTGCGCTTCGATTTCCTTGCGCCCCACACCCGTTTCCTGGTGCAGGGTCAGTACGGCCGCATCCGACAAGACCAGATGCGTTTCGACGCCGGGGGTGGCGCCTAGCAATTGCAGCAGCCGCAAGCCATACACGGCGCCCGTGGCGCCCGTGATGGCCACGACGATACGGCGCGGCCGCTGCGTTTGGCTATCAGGCATCCAGCAGGGACTTCAGTTCGCCCGATTCAAACATTTCATTCATGATATCGGAACCACCGATGAACTCGCCTTTGACGTACAGCTGCGGAATGGTTGGCCAGTTCGAGTAATCCTTGATGCCCTGGCGCACTTCCGGGTCATCCAGCACGTTGACGGTGGCGATGTTTTCCACGCCGCACGCTTTCAGGATCTGGATGGCGCGGCCGGAAAAGCCGCACTGCGGGAACTGGGCCGTGCCCTTCATGAACAGCACGACTGGCGTGTTCGTCACGGTTTCTTTGATCCAGGTTTGTACGTCGCTCATAGCTGCCTCTGATGGGTAAATAAATAGATGCCGTCATTTTATAAGAAAACGCCGGCACGGGTATGCGCTCAAGTCATAAATCGGGCAAGTCAGCCACGTTGACGCTTATAAGGTCTTGCCCAGACACATCGATTGTGCCGCGCCCACGTATTTGCCCCAGGCAATGACGGGTGCATAGCCGTGCTTGGCATAAAACGCCACGGCGCGGCTATTTGCCACGCGGGTGGACAGGTGCAGGGCCTGGTAGCCATGCCGGCGCGCCTGCGCCTCCACATGGGCCAGCAGGGCCGCGCCCACGCCAGCGGAACCCGGGCGCGCATACATGCGCTTGAGTTCGCCTATGGTGCTGTCCGCTTCGCCCAGCGGGCGCAGGGCGGCGCAGCCCAGCAGTTCTCCGGCCGCATCGCGGGCCAGGTAAAAGCCGCCGCGCGGCGTGGCCGCTTCGATATCGAAGGAAGAACGGCCGCTGTCGCCATTGATGTGCAGCAGCGTGTCCGACAATGCATCGAGCAGCAACTGGGCATCGGCTCCGGCGGCGTCCACCGCCAGGATGATGAAGTCATGCCTGGCGGCCATGCACTTAACCGCGCAGCTTGGCGAACGCAGCGGCCATGCTGCCGGCAGGCTCGGGCGCGTTACGCGATTGCGACTGGTGCTGCGCCATGCTGCGGCGGTCATTGCGGTCGCCACGTTGCTCGGGCTTGCTGCCCGCTTGCGGCGCGCTGTCCGTCAAACGCATGGTCAGCGCGATGCGCTTGCGCTTCTCGTCGACTTCCAGCACCTTGACGCGCACGACCTGGCCAGCCTTCACCACCGTGTGCGGATCCTTGACGAATGTGTTCGACAGGGCCGAGATGTGCACGAGGCCATCCTGATGCACGCCGATGTCGACAAAGGCGCCAAAGGCGGCCACGTTGGTGACCACGCCTTCTAAAATCATGTCCGGACGCAAGTCGCGGATTTCTTCCACGCCTTCCTTGAAGGTGGCGGTGGTGAACTCCGGACGCGGGTCGCGGCCCGGCTTTTCCAGTTCCTTCAAAATGTCGGAAATGGTCGGCACGCCAAACGTTTCATCCGCGTATTTTGCCGGGCTCAAGGTTTTCAGCAAGGCTGTTTCGCCGATGACGGCCTTGATATCCTTCTTGATGTCCGCCAGGATCTTTTCCACCAGCGGGTACGATTCCGGGTGGACGGCCGAGGCGTCCAGCGGATTGTCGCCGCCCATCACGCGCAGGAAGCCGGCTGCCTGCTCATACGTCTTGTCGCCCAGGCGCGGCACGGCTTTCAAGGCTGCGCGCGAAGTGAACGCGCCCTTCATGTCGCGGTAGGTGACGATGCTTTGCGCCACGCTGGCCGACAGGCCGGACACGCGCGCCAGCAGTGGCGCCGACGCCGTATTGACGTCCACGCCGACGGCGTTCACGCAATCTTCCACCACGGCATCGAGCGAGCGTGCCAGCTGGCTTTGACTCACGTCATGCTGGTACTGACCCACCCCGATCGATTTCGGGTCAATCTTCACCAGTTCGGCCAGCGGGTCTTGCAGGCGGCGCGCGATCGAGACGGCACCGCGCAGGGACACGTCCATGTCCGGCAACTCTTTCGAGGCGAACTCGGATGCCGAATACACCGACGCGCCCGCTTCCGAGACGACGATCTTCGTCATCTTCGCTTCCGGATGCTGCTTGATCAAGTCCTGCGCCAACTTGTCCGTCTCGCGCGAGGCCGTGCCGTTGCCAATCGAAATCAAGGACACATTGTGCTTGGCGGCCAGGCGGCCCAGGGTGTGCAGCGAGCCGTCCCAGTCATTCTTCGGCTGGTGCGGATAGATCACGGCCGTGTCGACGACTTTACCGGTGGCATCGACGACAGCGACCTTGACGCCCGTGCGCAGGCCGGGATCGAGGCCCATGGTGGCGCGCTGGCCGGCTGGCGCGGCCAGCAGCAGCGCTTTCAGGTTGGTGGCGAACACGTTGATCGCGTCGAGTTCCGAGCGTTCGCGCAGCGCGCCCATCAGTTCCGTTTCCAGGTGCATGAAGCTTTTCACGCGCCAGGTCCAGCGTGCCGTGTCCGCCAGCCATTTGTCGGCCGGGCGGCCTTGTTGCTTGATGCCGAAGCGGGCGGCGATACGACCTTCGCACGGATTGTGCGGCGCATCCCATTTCGGTTTTTCCGCTTCCGTGTCCAGGCGCAGGGTGACGTCGAGGATGCCTTCGCGGCGGCCGCGCAGCAGCGCCAGCGCACGGTGCGAGGGGACTGTGGAAATGGTTTCCGAGTAATCGAAGTAATCGGCGAATTTTTCGCCTTCGTCCTGCTTGCCTTCCACCACTTTCGATTCGACGATGCCGTGTTCCTGCACGTATTCGCGCAAGGTTTGCAGCAAGGTCGCGTCTTCGGCGAAACGTTCCATCAAAATCTGGCGCGCGCCGTCGAGGGCCGCCTTGGTGTCAAGCACGCCCGGGTTGTTGCCGTCGGCACTAGTAAATGCGTCGCGCAGGAACTTGCCCGCTTCCGTTTCCGGCGTCAGTTCCGGGTTTTCCAGCAAGCCGTCGGCCAGCGGCATCAGGCCCGCTTCGATGGCGATCTGCGCCTTCGTGCGGCGCTTCTGTTTGTACGGCAGATACAAGTCTTCCAGGCGCGTCTTGTCTTCCGCGTGCATGACGGCGTCGAGCAGCTCGGGCGTCATCTTGTTCTGTTCCGTGATCGAGGCCACGATGGCGGCGCGCCGCTCTTCCAGTTCGCGCAGATAGCGCAGGCGCTCTTCGAGCAGGCGCAGCTGGATATCGTCGAGGCCGCCTGTCGCTTCCTTGCGGTAACGGGCGATGAAGGGCACGGTGGCGCCTTCGTCGAGCAGTTCGATGGCGGCGGCAACTTGCACCGGTTTGGCGGCAAGTTCAAGGGCAAGGCGTTGTTCGATAGTGGGCAGCATGGTTGTTTCCAGAGCGATCAAGCCTGGAATGATACGCAATCGGCGCGATTGCGCAATCTTGACAGCGCAAATGGACTGTGCGTTGACAACAAGGTCAACGTGGCGGCAGCAGCGGGCTGGCGGGCGGCGGAGCAGGCGGACGTTGCGGCGTGACGGACTTGCCGAAGGCATTGCCCATGCGGTGTTCGAGGGCGGCGCGGTTGTACAGGCCCAGCTGGTTCGACGGGCGCTGCATGACGGCTTCCGCGCCGGACAGGGCGGGCGGCTGCCGGTTCATGGTGTTGCTATTCGGCAATAATTTTTCACTCAAACAAGACATCGATTGCGTGCGCTGGCCATGGACTTCCACCTCGACGCAGCCCTTCTGCGGGGCGGGGGCTTGCACGACGACGGTGTGCTCGTCCGCCTGCGCGGGCAGGGCGGCGCAAGCGAATAAAACAGTCAAGAACAGGCGTGCCATGGCGGCTCCCGGAGCGGTGGAATCAGCCTCCAGCATAGCAAGGTCATGTGTCGCGGCGATGACACGGGCCGGAATGCGGGCTGGCGCCATGTCATGCACTTGTCATTTTATGAAGCTACCATCTTGCCATTCTGCAGACAACATTGCAGTCAAGACACTTCATAAGCAGGCTTTCTCGTTGATTTCCCTGGAAAATGACACTAACCCACCGCCGCGCCGCAACGGGCAATGCCCTGTCCGCCTGCTTGCTGATGACATTCATGACATTGATGACATTCGTGCGACCGGCTGCCAGTGCGGACGGGGCTGACGCCAGCACACATGCAACTCTGCGTTTCGACTTGCCCGCCCAGCCGCTTGACGCGGCCCTGGTGGCGTTTGGCGAAGTGACCGGGTATTCCGTGCTCGTCAGCAGTCAACTGGCGGCCGGCAGAGTGGCCTCGCCCGTGCGCGGCGACTACACGCCAGCCGAAGCGCTGCAGCGTTTGCTGGCGGGTACGCAACTGGGCGCGCGTTTCAGCGGCAGCAATGCCTTCACCTTGCTGGCGCTGGCCGACGCCCCTGTGGCGCCGCCGCCCGTGCCGGCCGAAGCTGCGCCCGCCGCCGCACCATTGCAAGGCTACGCGGCCGTCCTGCAGCGCTCGCTCACGCGCGCCCTGTGTCGCTTGCATCCGGACGCTTTCGGCCGCTACCGCCTGGCCTTCCAGCTGTGGCTCGACGAGCGGGGCAAGGTGCGCGCCGTGCACGTGCTCGAACCGAGCGGCGTGGAACAGCGCGACCGCGCCGTGCTGCAGCGCCTGCGCAGCCTGCTGATCGATGGCGCGCCGCCGGCCGGCTTGCCGCAGCCGCTGACGATTTTACTGACGCCGCGGCCCGATCCCGATGCCGATTGCGCGCCCTACCTCTTGCCTGGGGCGTCCTGACCATGTCGGATTTGCTGAAAGCTACCTTGCGCAAGCTGTTCCTGGAACGCTACGGACAGTTTCGCCGCCATCTGCAGCGCCGCCTCGGTTCGGAAGACCTGGCCAATGACGCGCTGCATGAAACGTATTTGCGGGTGGAGCGGATGACGGCGCCCGAGGCGATCAGCTACCCGTCCGCGTATCTGATGCGCATCGCCATCAACATTGCGGAAGATCAACGCCGTGACAATGCGCGCTTGCTCAGCCTGCCCGATATCGACGATCTGTACGAGATGGCCGACGAGCTGGCTGACCCGGCCCGCACCTTCAGCGCGCGCGCCGAACTCGAAGAACTGGAACGGGCCTTGCAGGAGTTGCCGAAACGCCGGCGCGCCATCGTCATCGCCGCCCGCGTCGACCAGTTGCCGCACCGTGATATCGCCGAGCGCTTCGGCATTTCCGCCCGCACGGTGGAGAAGGAATTGCGCGCCGGACTCGAACATTGTTGTGAGCGCATGGGACGCGATTTCATCCAGCGCTTCGGTCCCGGCGCGGGAAAAACGTCTAAACATCATGATTGAACAAACGGAAGACGACATGGGTGTCATCCAGAAGGAAGCGCAGGCGTGGGTCGTGCGCCTGGCCTCGGGCCAGGTCAGCGAGCGCGACGCGCAAGTGTTCCGTCACTGGTGCGCGCGCAGCCGCAAGCATGCGACGGCGTTTGCCGAGGCGCGCGCCGTGTGGGGCGCCATGGCGCCGGCCGCGCGCGCCGTCAAGCGGGCGCAGGCACCTGTCAACGTGGCGCGGCGCGCCTGGCTCGGCGGCGCCGTCGCCGCTTCGCTGGGCTTGCTGGTGCTGCGCCCGCCCACGGACCTGTGGCCGGCCGTGGCCGGTCTTGCCGCCGACTACGCCACGGGCACGGGCGAGCAGCGCGAAGTGGCGTTTGAAGGCGGCGTGCTGGTGCAGATGAATACGCAGACGCGACTCGATGTGGCGCCCGTGCAGGACGGCGCCGCAGCGCTGGTGCTGCTGGCGGGCGAAGCGGAATTCCAGGCCGGCTTGCGCGGCGCGGCGAGCGTGCGCGTGCAGGCGGGCGACGGCATGGTGTCGGCCGGCAGCGCGCGTTTCAATATCCGCCTGTTTGGCCAGGAAGTGTGCGTGACATGCCTGGCGGGCCGCCTGCGCGTGGCGCAGGCCGGCAACGATGCGGAACTGGCGGCCGGCCAGCAGCTGCGCTACCGGCCCGAGCATTTCGGCATCGCGCGCGCAGTGGCAAAAAGCGACGTCAGCGCGTGGCGCCAGCGCCTGCTGGTCTTCAAGCAAAGCACTTTGGCCGAGGTGGTGGATGAAGTGAACCGCTACCGTCCCGGCAAGCTGATCCTCAATGGCGACGTCTTGAAACAGGCACGCGTGCAAGCGAGCTTTTCGCTCGACCGCCTCGATGACGTGATCGCCCTGATCCAGGACGCGTATGGCGCGCGCGTGACGCGTTTGCCGGGCGGCATCGTGCTGTTCGGCTGAGCCCCGCCTTGGCGCGCCGAGGCGATCAGCCAATTATGACATTTTCATGACCTTTTGCAGTCCCGGACCTTGTTCCCTGTCAATGCTGCTGGAAGCCGCGAATCAGTGCCTGCCGCCCGCCCCGTGCGTGCCGCGCGCCGCCTCGCGATATCGGTCAGCAACGGAACATGAAAAGGGAATGTCGCCATGCAGCGAAGCAAGTCGGTCACGAAACACGCATCCTCCTCCGCCATGGCGGGCAGCCACAACGGGCGTCCGGTGCGCTTGAAACCGCTGGCGCTGGCCATCGCCATGCTGCTGCAGGCGGGTGGCGCGCAGGCGCAGCAGCCGTTCAGCGGCGCCTGGTTCGCGGGCAAGGGCGCGCAGCAGGGAACGGCCGCCGCCACGGGACGCTTGCCGAATGGCCAGCCGGCCACGTCGCTGAACAATCCTTTGCTGCAGCAGCAAAAAGCGGAAGGCAAGTTGCAGCAATCGCTGAACAACCTGTTGCTGGCCGCGCGCGGCATCGCCGCCGAACAGGCGGTGCAGGCGGCCGCGCGCCAGGCGGCGCTGGCGGCCGGCGGCGCGCCCGACGGCCTCGTCAAGGGCGGTTTGCAGGTCGACAGTAACAGCCTGACGGCGGGCTGGCTCAACGCCCAGGCGCCCGTGCAAACCCAGGCCGATGGCAAGACCGTCGTGAAGGTCGCGCAGACGGATGACAAGGCAATCCTGAACTGGGAAAGTTTTAACGTCGGCAAGAACACCACCTTGCAGTTCGACCAGAAATCGCACTGGTCCGTGTTGAATCGCGTCAACGATCCGCTGGCGCACCCCAGCCAGATCCAGGGCCAGATCAAGGCCGACGGCACGGTGATGATCGTCAACCGCAACGGCATCGTGTTTACGGGCAGCAGCCAGGTCGATACGCGCAACCTGGCCGCGGCCGCCATGGGCATGAGCGACAGCCAGTTCAAGAGCGGCCTGTATGGCAAGGCGCAGGGCACGGGCGCCGTGCCCACCTTCGCGAACGATTTGTTGCTGGGCCAGAATACCTTTACGCATGCTGCGGCCGAAGCGGACGTCGTCGTTGCCGCCGGCGCGCGCATCGACACGCGCAAGCCGCAGACGGTGACGGAAGGCGGCGGCTATGTACTGCTGGCCGGCCGCGCCGTCGAGAATGCGGGCGCCATCACCACGCCGAACGGCCAGACCACCCTGGCGGCCGGCGACGCCATCGCCGTGCGCCAGGGCATGGGCACGGACAAGAACCAGTATTCGAGCACGCGCGGCAATGAAGTCGAGATGCTGCGCGTGGCTGGCAGCAGCGCCGGCAGCGTCGTCAACAACGGCTTGATCCAGGCGGCCACGGGCGACATCACGCTCAGCGGCAATAGCGTGCGCCAGGATGGCGTGCTGTTGTCGAGCACGACCGTCAACGGCCGCGGCACGATCCACCTGGCGGCGGCGGGTGAGAATGCCGCCGTCACCCTGGCGCGCGGCAGCGTCAGCGCCATCGTCATCGACGACAACGGCGCCACGGCGCTCGACGTGCAGCGCGATACCCTGCTGAAAGACACGGGCAAGGGCACGGATACGCCGCAGGACCGGCGCGACCAGTCGCTGGTGCGCATCGTTTCCGCCGGCAACATCGAGTTCGAAGGCGATTCGCTGACCCTGGCCACGGGCGGCCAGGTGCTGGCCGATGCGGCCCGCCGCAGCCACGTGGCGCGCGGCGCGGCCATCGACGTCTCGGGCGCCGTCGGCGTGAAGGTCGACATGAGCAGCAACAATGTGCTGATCAACGTGCAAGGCAACGAGCAGCGCGACGCGCCAGGCAGCCGCGACGCCAAATACCTGAACAACAGCGATGTGTGGGTCGACCGCCGCGACCTGGTGCTGGTGCCGGCCGGCACCAACGGCTACGCCACGGACCGCTGGTACACGGCGGGCGGCTTGCTGGAAGTGAGCGGCTACCTGAACACCAGCGGCCACGGCATCGGCGAATGGGCGGCCCAGGGCGGCACCGTCGGCTTTGGCGGCGGCGAAGTGGTGACGCAGGCCGGTTCGCGCATCAACATCGCCGGCGGTTCTCTGGACGTACAGACGGGAATGGTCAAGCAGACGTGGCTGAAAGGCGCCGATGGCGCGATGTACAAGCTCAGCACGGCCCCCGGCGACAATCTGTACACGGGTCTGTACCGCGGCTATGAAAGCACGCATGCGCGCTGGGGGGCGAACACGACGGAAACCCATGCGAATGCCTTGATCGGTCCCCGCGAGCGCCTGGAAAACGGCTACACGGTGGGCCGCGACGCGGGCCGTCTGATCGTCTCCACGGGCGCCGCCGTACTGGAAGGCGATGTCGACACGTCCGTATTCCAGGGCGAACGCCAGCAGCGCAAGCGCGATGACGGCGTCGATAGCTACAAGCAGGCGCAAACGTCGGCCGCACGTGCCGGCCAATTGATCGTCGGAAAAATGACGCCCGTCTTCGATCCGAAGGCGGGCCAGTTGCGCGACAGCCCGCAAGCCGTGCTGGAAAGCGTCGAGATCGGCAAGGTGGCGCCCGTCGCCGATGGCCAGCTGCTCACTGAAGCCTTGCCGGCCGCGCGCAGCAAGACCTTGCAGCTCGATGCGGACTGGCTCAATGGCCTGGAACTGGGTGCCCTGAATATCTACGCCTACGACAAGCTCGACGTCAACGCCGACGTGCGCGTGGCCGATGGCGGCGACATCGCCCTGCATGCCACCGACGTGGCCATCAAGGCGAACGTGAGCGCGCGCAGCGGCAGCATCGCGGCCGGCAATATGGTCTCGCGCTACCAGGCGAACGGGGGCGCCGTGTGGATCGACGGTCCCGTGTCGCCGGAAGGGCGCGCCACGGGCCCGGCAGGCCTGCGCGTGGCGCCCGGCATGCGTCTCGATGCGCGGGGGCTGTGGAGCAACCTGGAGCTGGACCCGGGCGCGGTCGCCGGCCTGCCGTACGTGAATGGCGGCAAGGTCACGTTGAAGAGTTCGGGCGACATCGAGCTGGCCGGCGGCAGCGTCATCGACGTCTCGTCGGGCGCGGCCTTGATGAGCAATGGCAGCCTGCAGGGCGGGCGCGGCGGCGACATCGCCCTGGCCGTTGACTTGCCGCGCGAAAAAACGCCGACGGGCGCCTTGCTCAAGCTTGACGGCGAGCTGCGCGGCCATGGCGTGAAGGGCGGCGGACGCCTGACGATCGACAGCGGCACGGCCGTCAGCATCGGCGGCAAGCTGCGGGACGGCGACGTGCTGCCAGGGGGAAGCAGCGCCCCCGTCGGCCTGCGCCTGGCCGATGAATTTCTGATTGCCAAGGGCGAGAAGATTCCCTTCGATTTCGCGCTCAGCACCAGCCTGATCAAGCCGGGCCAGACCTTGAGCATGCCCGTGACGGCGGACGTGTCGACGCAGAAACCGCTGGTCGTGGGGGACAATGTGCTGGTACCGCCGGGCGCGAGCTTCTTCATCAACGGCACGGCGTATGTCCAGGGCGGTTCCATCGTTCCCGCCGGCAGCGTGGTGACGGCCATCAATGGCCTCACCACGGGTTTCGAGGTCTCGGCGGCGGCTTTTCCGAACGGCTTGCCCATCGTGCCGATCACGACACAGTATGCGGCCGGCAGCATCGCCGCTGACGATGTGCGCGCGCCGCGCGGCGTGCTGCTGCCGACCGGCACCATGCTGGGGCGCGACGTTGCCGTGCAGCCCATGCTGGCGCTGGACGCCAGCCTGTTCCAGAGCGGCTTTGCCGACTACGCCGTCACGGGCCGCGACGGCGTCGTGGTGGTCAAGGATGCGCATATCGATGTGAAGATGCCCGTGCTGCGCTTCAATCCCGCCACCGGCCACACGGTGGCGGGCGGCACCGATCCAGGCGCCGCGCTGGAAGTGTGGACGCCGGAGCTGTACCAGGAAGATGCGCGCAAGGGCCGCTTGACGCAGCGCGCCGGCGCCGACCTGACGCTGACGGCCGGCAGCCCGTACGTGAAGGGCTCCCTGGCGGTGGCGCAAGGCGCCGTCGTCACGGTCGATCCGGGCCGCCAGATCAGCATGACGAGCAATGGCCAGGTCAGCATCGATGGCCGCCTCGACGCCTGGGGCGGCAAGATCGCCGTGCTGCCCGGCACGTTGGGTACGGGCAGCGATGCCGATGTGCCGAACGGCAAGGGACAAGCCACGTCGATCTGGATCGGTGAACACGCCGTGCTCGACGTCGCCGGCCGCGCCACCGTCGCCACCGACATGCGCGGCGGCCGTTATGGCCGCGCCGACAAGGGCGGCAGCATCGAAATCGGCGCCCGCTACAAGGCCGACGCGGCCAGCGTCGACGCGGCCGACGCCTTTGTCGTCGTGCGTCCGGGTGCGCTGCTCGACGCCAGCGGGGCGCAAGCCATGCTGGACTTGCCGAATCAGGGCGCCGTCAACGTGGCCGGCAGCGGCGGCTTGATTTCGCTCAGTTCGTACAACGGCATCTTTGCCGATGGCACCATGCGCGCGGTGGCCGGTGGCGCCGGGGCCGCCGGTGGCACCCTGGCGCTGGCGCTCGACACGCCCAATTACGGCCAGGTGAACCGCCAGACGCTGGAAGGCGATAGCGTCGACAATGCGGTGCGGGTACCGCGCGAATTCGTGTTGGCGCAAGTGCAGGGCGACAGCGTCTTGCCGGTCGATTTGCGCGCCGGCCAGCAGGATGAGGCCTTGCGCTACGGCAGTGCGCGCCTGGGCGCCGACCGCGTGAAGGCCGGCGGCTTCGATAACCTGGCCATGCATGTGAACGGCATGCTCAGCGTCGATGGCGACGTCAAGCTGTCGCTGGGCCAGAGCCTGCGCCTGAGCGCCAGTTCGCTGGGCCTGGCGCAGCAGCAACAGCCGCTGCCGCAGCTGGATGGGGACGGCCAGGACAAGGTGCCTGGCCTTGCCAGCCAGGTGCACCTGGCTGCGCCGTATGTACGCCTGGGAACGGCCGCGCGCGCGCAGAAAGACAATTACATCGTGCCCAATGCCGTGAAGGGCTCGAAAAATTCGGGCAAGGGGCGCGGCATGCTGGGTGTGCCGCTGGTGGCCGATGGTTCCCTGCTGCAGATCGATGCGGGCATGCTCGACCTCGCGGGCGAGGTCAACATGGGGACGCGCGGCGAGATCGTGCAAAGCAGCGGCACGCCGCTGGCCGTTGAACGCGATGCCTTCGAACAGCTGACCCTGAACAGCCGCGGCGACTTGCGCATGTCGAACAACGCCGCCCTGTACCAGCCGGGCAACGCCACCCTGGTCGCCGCGCAAATCTATCCGGCCACGGGCGACAGCGGCATGGTCACGGTGGGCCAGAGCAGCCGGGTCGATGAATACGGCAATATCCGCGTCACGCTCGATCCGCTGCGCACGCTCACTGTCGAGCGCAGCGCCGGCAGCGCCACGCCGAACCAGCCGTTTTCCGTGTTCGGCAGCCTGAGCCTCATTGCGCCCACCATCAACCAGCATGGCGTGCTGCGCGCGCCGCTGGGCCAGATCACCCTGGGCGCGGAAGGCTTTGAAGCCAACACGGGCCATGTCAATCTGTTGCCGGGCAGCCTGACGTCCGTCAGCGCGAAAGGCTTGACGATGCCGTACGGCGGCACGCTCGATGGCCTCAGCTACCTGTATGACGGCAACGACGTCGTCTTCAAGGGCGTGGGCAACGGCCCCGAGATCGCCTTGACGGGTGCCACCGTCGACGTGCAAGCCGGCGCCGTGCTCGACCTGTCGGGCGGCGGCACCTTGACGGGCGCGGCCTTCCTGGGCGGACGGGGCGGCTCCACCGATGCGCGCCTCAATCCGCTGGTGCAGATGAAGCCGAATGGCGGTTTTACCTTGCCCGGCCTGAATACCAATCCCGTGTACGCCATCATTCCCGGCGTGCAGCCGGACGTGGCGCCTTTGACGGCCGAGCAGGGCGCGGGCAAGCCTGCCGTGGGACGCCAGATCACCATCGCCGCGGGCGTGCCTGGCCTGGCGGCCGGCACCTACACCTTGCTGCCATCGAATTTCGCCTTGCTGCCGGGCGCCTTCCGCGTGGAGCTGAATGGCCTGGCCGGCGCCGTCGAGGCGGGCGGCATGGTGGCCATGCGTAATGGTTCGTACGCGACGGCGGCGCAGACGGGTATCGCCGGCACGGCCATCCGCGACGCCGTGCCGAGCCAGGCCATCCTGACGCCGGCCGACGTGCTGCGCAGCTATTCCCAATACAACGAGACCGGGTATGCCGCCTTCGCCGTGGCGCAAGCCACGCGCGACGGCGTGCCGCGCGCCACGCTGGAACGCGACGCCAAGGGCGTGCGGGTGCAATTGATCGCCCCGTCCCTGCACAGCGTCGAAAATAACCACACGCCATTGATGATGGATGGCAGCGCCCTGTACACGCCGGCCGAGGGCGGCTTTGGCGGCTCGCTGCTGCTGGGCACGGGTGGCCATGCGGGTACCCGCTATCAAGTGCTGGCCGACGGCACGGCAGCGCAGGCGGACTTCGATGGCGTCTCCGTGCACGCTTCGCAGATCAACGCCTTCGGCGCCCAGCGCCTGGGCATCGGCGGCTTGCCGCGCGTCACCTACAGCGATTTCGCCACGGGTACCAATCAGCGCGCCAATATCGCCGCCATCAACGAATCGGCGGGCGGCATCGTGCTGCGCGAGGGCGCCGTGCTGAAGGCGGCCGAAGTGTTCCTGGTGACCACGAAAACCGACGACGGCATCTTCCTCGAGCAAGGTTCCGGCATCAATACGCTGGGCCGCGGCAAGGCGGCCTGGGACTCGCGCGACGGCTTTGTGTACCAGCCGATGGGCAGCGTGCTGGCCGTCTCGAACGGCTGGCTCGACATGCTGCCGGCCGTGCGCACGCCGTTCGATTCGGGTGGCCCCGGCATCATCGACATCGGCACGTGCGTCAAGGCGGGCGGCGCCTGCACGGGCACCACCTCGCTGTATTCGGAAGGCACCATCGCCGCCGTCACGGAGCGCGCATTTACCCTGCGCGACAACGTGCGCTACGGCACGCGCAACCTGGTGCTGGGGATGGGGGCGATCAATATCGGCAGCGCGGCTGCGCTGGCGGACGCCAGCGCCCGTGGCGCTTTGCCGGACGGCCTGGCGCTGAACCAGGACGTGCTCGACCGCCTGCTGCGCGGCGATACGAGCACGGGCGCACCGGCGCTGGAAAGCCTGGGTTTGACGGCGCGTAATTCCTTCAATTTCTACGATTCGTCGCAGCTGTCGACCATCGATGCGGCGACGGGCAAGTCGTCGCTGTCGCGCCTGGTGCTCAACACGCCCGCCATCTACGGCTATGGCGGCACGGACGCGTTGGCGCGCATCCACACGGACACCCTCGTATGGCAGGGCGCGACGAATGCGCCCGGCGCCGTCGTTGCCAACGGCCCCGGCACGGGCAGCGGCCGCTTGCAGATCGACGCCAGGCGCATCGAGTTCGGCTTCACGCCGGACAGCCGTCCCGACACCATCCATAACCTCGACCGTTTGATACTGGGCTTCGGCCAGGTGGCGCTCAATGCCAGCGAGCAGCTGACCGCCAACAACAAAGGCGGCCTGTCCGTCTACCAGTCGCAAAGCGCGTGGGATACGGCCATCAACGGCTACCGCTACAGCGGCGGCGATCTGCTGATCAACACGCCGCTGCTGACGGGCGCGGCCGGTTCCGTCAACCGCATCACGGCGGGCGGCGACCTCAAGGTGAGCGCGCCGGCCGGCGCTACCCCCACCACACCGACGAACGCGGCGCTGGCCGGCGCCCTGGGCGCCGAAGTGGCGCTGAACGGCAACAGCGTCAGCGTGGATACGTCCGTGGTTCTGCCAAGCGGAAAGCTGACCCTGTCGGCCGAGCGCGATGTATTGCTGGGCGACAAGGCCAAGCTGGACCTGGCGGGCCGCAAGATCGATTTCTACGACACGAGCAAGTACAGCTGGGGCGGCGACGTGATCCTCGACAGCCGCGCAGGCGACGTGCGCCAGGCGGGCGCTTCCGTGATCGACCTGTCGGCCGTGAATAACCGCGCCGGCAAGCTGAGCGTGATCGCCACAGGCGACGCGGCGGGCACGGCCGACTTGCGCGGCAGCTTGCTGGGCGGCGCCAGCGGCCATTATGACGCGGGCGGTACCCTGGTGCCCTACGCGGCCGGCGGCGTGGAGGTGCGGGCCCAGCAGATCGGCGACTTCGCCGGTCTCAACCAGCGCCTGAACACGGGCAAGGTGTTCGGCAGCCGCAGCTTCCAGCTCAAGCAGGGCAATTTGACCATCGGCGACGAGGTCAAGGCGCGCGAAGTGAGCGTGTCCGTCGATGGCGGCAGCTTGACCGTGAGCGGCCGCATCGACGCCAGCGGCGAACAGGTGGGCAGCATCCGCCTGGCCGGGCGCGACGGCGTCACCATCCAGTCCGGCGCCGTGCTCGACGCGCATGGCACGGTGCTGCGCACGGACAGCTATGGCCAGGTGATCGAGGCGCCGAACCGCGCCGTCATCGAACTGGCCGCGCCTGGCGGACGCTTGAGCCTGGAAAGCGGCGCGCGGTTCGACCTGCGCAGCGGCGACAAGGGCGGCAACTACGGCAGCATCGACCTGAACGCGCGCCGCCTGGGCGGCGCCACGGGCGACGATATCGATATCGATGCGGCCGGCGCGCTGAACATCGCCGGCGCGCGCACCATCAACGTCAACGCCTTCTGGCAATACAAGGATGCCCCGGCTGGCGCCAGCAAGGATGCGGACGGCCGCAGCTACCAGGGCATCAACCAGGCCTATCTGGACGAGAAACACGGGGACAGCCAGGTCTTCATGGCCCACGCGCTGGCCAACGGCAACTTGATGAGCAACAAATTGCGCGGCTTGCGCGGCGACGCCAATGCTTTCCACTTGCGCCCTGGCGTCGAGGTCGTCAGCGCCACGCCGGGCGGCGACTTGCACATCGATGGCGACATCGACCTGTCGGGCCACCGCTACGACGGCGTCAATCCGCTGGCGCGCCTGAGCGGCGTGTACGGCTCGGGCGAGGCGGGCGCGCTGGTCGTGCGCGCCGGTGGCAAGCTCAGCGTCTTTGGCAGTATCACGGATGGCTTCGATACCCGCACCTTGCCCGTCACGTCGGACGACAAGGGCTGGCAACTGGTGAAGGGCCGCTTGCCATGGGGCGGCGAGGTCGTCGTGCCGCAAGCGGGCCTCGTGACCCTGGCGGAAGACACGTATTTCAAATCGGGCACGAGCGTCAATTTCGCCGTGCCGATGAAAGCCATGCAGCTGCGCGGCGGCACCTTGCTGGCGGCGCGCGCCACCTTGACGGCGGAATTGAACCTGCCGGCCGGCAGCGTGCTGGGCGGCGCCGTGCGCGATGCCGACGGCACGGTGCTGTACGCGGCCGGCACGGTCTTGCCGAAGGCGCTGACCTTATCGAGCGGCATGCAGCTCGATCCCGGCCTGCGCCTGCCCGGCGCGGCCAGCGTGGCGGCCATGCTGTGGCCGGCGAACGTGGCCTTGCCTTTCCCGGAAGGCAAGCCGCGGGACACGGGCGATAGCGTCAATCCCATCAACGGCGTGGTGCTGGCGGCGGCGCTGGCGCTGGACAAGGGCAGCGTGCTGCCGGCCGGCACGCTGGTCAAGCTGCCGGACGACGCGACCGTGGTGGCGTTGCGCGCCGAGGATGGCGCGGGCAGCCAGGGCCGCAACCTGGCGCTGGCGCCCATGCTGGCCCAGGGTTCGCAAGCGTGGTCGCTGCGCCTGGTGGGCGGCGCCGATACGGCCGCCGCCGATACGCGCGCGCTGCGGCCGCATGCGAAGGATGCCCATCTGATGCTGGCCGATACGCATTACGGTATGGGGGAACGGACGTCGATCAAGCCGGGCACGGGCTTGCCGGGCAAATATATCTACAGCGCAGAAGCCATCGAGATGGGATTTCCGGAAGGCGAGGTCAACGTCGATGACTTGGGCGGCGAGCAATTCATGCTGGAATACTACGCCAATCTGGTGGTCAAGATTGCCGACGGCACGCCACCCGAAATGGTGACCAACGTGGAACCGGCGCGCCAGCCCCTGTTCAGCGTGCTGCGCACGGGCACGGGCGACCTCGACTTGCTCGCCGCCGGCGATTTCGACATGCGTTCGCTGTATGGCGTCTACACGGCGGGCACGCAGTCGGCCTCGCCGCTGGTCGATGGCAAGGATCTGTTCAACCTGCCGCGCGGCCTGAACGCCAAGGGCAAGCTGCTCGGCGCGCTGGGCGACGAGAAGTTGACGCGTTTCGTCGATGGCGGCAGCGAGAGCCTGTACCGCGCCTGGTATCCGGAGCACGGCGGCAACCTGCTGCTGCGCGCCCAGGGCGACGTCAAGGGCGACACCATGGGGACGGCCACCACCCAGCGCGAGGATGCCATCGGTACCCTGAGCGCGCAGCAGGATACCAGCGACATCGGCGCCTGGCTGTGGCGCCAGGGCAGCGGCAGCACGGGCGCGGGCGTGCCGACGGCGTGGTGGATCAACTTCGGCACCTATGTCGCGCGTCCCGAAGGCTACGATCTGTTTTCGGGCGTTCCGGTGGTATCGGGCTTTACGGGCATCGGCACCCTCGGCGGCGGCAACGTGCTGCTGCAGGCGGGCGGCAACGCCGGCATGCTGACGTCGCGCGCCGATCCGGGCGGCGAGTTCGCGCCGCGCAGCCAGGGCCTGAACGTGGCTGTGGCCAGCACGGGCAGGGTGACGCCGGACGGCAAGCTGCTGCTGACGGGCGGCGGCGACCTCGACATCCGTATCGGCGGTGGCCTCAACCCTGTCGCCGAGGTGCGCAGCTTCGACGCCAACAGCGATGTCCCGAATGCCGACACGCGCTTCGAGCGCCAGTATCCGACGCTCAACAGCACTTTCACGAATCTGCGCGGCGCGCTGCGCATGGAGGCGGGTGCCGTGGGTGGCGTCGAACTGCGCTTCGACCGCGCCGATCCGAAGGAATCGCGGCCGTATGAAACCTATGCGGCGGGCACGGCCATTGCCAGCGGCGGACCGATCCTCGTGCCGGGCGACAGCGGCGTGCGCATCGATGCGCGCGGCGACCTGGTGCTGGGCGGTACGGCCGATGCGGGCCGCGTCAAGCAGCTGGGCAATGGCTCGCCGTTCAACTACCAGGGCGTGAAGCGCCAGGGCGAAGGCTGGAGCTGGTTCTCGCTGTGGACGCCGGCCACCGCCATCGACCTGTTCAGCGCCGGCGGCAATCTGACGCCGACGTCCGCCTGGATGCAATCGGAGATGGGCGATAACCACGCGCCAACGGATGCACGCTTCGTCATGCCGTCCGTGCTGCGCGCCGTGGCCGCCAGCGGCAGCCTGTACTACGGCAATGCCAGCCTGGGCCGGCTGGGCGAGGGCGGCAAGGTCGACATGCCGCAAAACGGCGTGATCCTGGCGCCGTCGCCGGTGGCGCCGCAATTTGTCAAGACGGGCGCGGGCCAGCTGGAAATGCTGGCGGCCGACTCCATCCATGCGGCCGGCTATCCGATCACGCCATCGGGCGCCGATCCGCGCCTGTTGCCAAGTCCGTTCAACCCGGGCTTCGTCGGCGCCCTGGACCCGGTCTGGTTCGGTCTGCTGCCCTTGCATAACGTCAGCGCCAACGGGCTGGCGCCCGGTGCGCTGAAATGGTTCGGCTCGTCGTCGAATGGCGCCAGCGACGGCTCGCAGCAACTGTATCCGCTGTTCAGCATGACGGCGCCGACGGTGTCGGACTACGTGCCGGTGGGCCAGCTGCCCGCGCATTTCTATGCCAACAGCGGCGATATCGTCGGCCTGCGCACGGGCGGCATCGTGTACCGGGGAACACTGAAGGGCGAAACGGGCCCGCTGGGCGTGTGGTACGAAGGCGGCGGCGCCGTGGCCGTGCGGGCTGGACGCGACATCGTCAATTCCGGCACGCCGCTCGGCAGCGTCGAGGGCGTGCCGGACGGTGCGGCAGGATGGACCAGCCTGGGCTATGTCGGCCGGCCCGATTATCCGGACAAGCCGGTCGTCTCCGGCGTCTCGTCCGCGCGCGGCAACCTGTTCGTGCACCGCCATGCCGACGACGTCTCCGTCGTCAGCGCCGGCCGCGACATCCGCTACAGCACCTTCTACGTGGCGGGACCGGGCCAGCTGAACGTGAGCGCCGGGCGCGACCTGTATATGGCCGACAAGGCGGAATTGCGCAGCCTCGGTGCCATCGTCAACACCGGCCCCGGCGAGCGCGGCAACGGCGCCGGCATCAGCGTGGCGGCCGGCGTGGGTCGCAATGGTCCCGACTATGCGGCCTTCGCGGCGCGCTACCTGGACCCGGCCAAACTGGCCGATCCAGGCCGCCCGCTGGCCGACCAGGCCGGCAGCGCCGTGTACGTCTACGGCGGCAAGCTGACCCTGGCCGACTGGCTGCGCGGCCAGTTCGCCTACAGCGGCGACGAGGCGGGCGCGTCCGCCTTCCTCGGCACGAAGCAGGCGGAACTGGAAAAGGCCGGTCAGGCCACGGGCGCCGTGCGGCGCGACCTGGCGCGCGAGTATGCGCAGGTCAGCCAGCTGCACCTGGTGAACTGGCTGACGAAGCGCTTTGGCGGCGACAGCGGTCTGGGCATCCGCTACGACCCGGCCACCGATGCGCGCAGCTTCTTTGCCGCCTTGCCGAAGGAGCAGCAGCAGGTCTACCTGAGCAATGTCTACTTTGCCGAACTGAAGGCGGCCGGGCGCGAGTACAACGATGCGGACGGCATGCGCCGCGGCAGCTACCTGCGCGGCCGCGAAGCCATCGCCACCCTGTTCCCGGCGCAGGACAAGGCGGGCCAGAAGATCGAGTACAAGGGCGACCTGACGATGTTCAGCAGCGCGTTGTACACGGTCAACGACTACGACGGCGTTTATACCAAGCGGCCGGTCGCGGGCGTGCGCTACCTGAGTCCGCAGGAGTGGGCCGAGGCGGGCCGTCCGACGGTCAACGTGCCGCACGTGATCGTCAACGACGCCGGCATCCACACGGATGTCGGCGGCGATATCGGCATCACGGTGCCGGGCGGGCGCGCGCTGATCGGCGTCGACGGCGGCTATGCGCCGGGCGAAGGCTCGGGCGTGCTGACGCAGGGTGCGGGCGAGATCCAGATGTATGCGAAGGACAGCATCCTGCTGGGCCAGAGCCGCATCTTCACCACCTTCGGCGGCAACATCCTGGCCTGGTCGGCCACGGGCGACATCAATGCGGGCCGCGGCACCAAGTCCACCGTCGTCTACACGCCGCAGCGCCGCAGCTACGACAGCATCGGCCTCGTCAGCCTGTCGCCGAGCACGCCGGCCACGGGCGCCGGCATCGCCACCCTGAATCCGATCCCGGAGGTGCCGCCCGGCGACATCGACCTGATCGCCCCGCTGGGCAGCATCGACGCGGGCGAGGCGGGCATCCGCGTTTCGGGCAATGTCAACCTGGCGGCCTTGCAGGTGATCAATGCGGAAAACGTCCAGGTGCAGGGCAAGTCGACGGGTCTGCCCGTGATCGCCACCGTGAACGTGGGCGCGCTCAGCAATGCCAGCGCGGCCGCCACGCAAGCCGTGACGGCGGCGCAAGACGTGCTGCAGCGCGAACGGGCCGCCACGCGCCAGGCGCTGCCGTCGCTGTTCACGGTGAAGGTGCTGGGCTTTGGCAACGAGCAGGCGGACGAAGCCGGTGTCGGCAAGCACCAGGGTGGCGAGCCGCAGGCGTCCAGCTACCAGCCGGCCGGCGTGGTGCAGGTCCTGGGCGCGGGACCGTTGACGGCGCCGCAGCTGCAGGCGCTGACGCCGAACGAGCGGCGCGGCTTGCAGCCTTGAGTGGAGTTTTATGAACATTTGATGACATTCGGCAGTCGCCGCGCGCGGCGGCTGTCTAGGCATCAGTAGATCAGCATTAGCAACAAAAAAACGCCGGCCCAGCGCCGCAACACAGGGCAACCGTTTGATTTTAAGGTGAATGGAAGATGCGTGAAATGACAACCAAGGGCAGGGGCGTGCCGCCAGCGGCGCCTGCAAGGGCCTTGACGATGCTGTGCCTGGCCATGCTGGCGCTGCCCGGCATGGCGCGCGCGCAGGATGCGGTGCCGGCGGCCGCGCCCGTCGCCGGGCCGGAACGGCAACTGACGATCGAGGAATACCTGGTGCGCGGCAATACCGTACTTGATGCGCGCGCCATCGAAGAAGCGGTCACGCCCTTCCTGGGGCCGGGCCGCACCCTGAAGGACGTGGAAGGGGCGCGCGACGCCCTCGTTGCTGCATATCAAGCGCGCGGCTACCAGTCCGTCTACGTGGATTTGCCGGAACAGCAGGTGGAGCAGGGCGTGGTGGTGCTGCAGGTGAGCGAAACGAAGGTGGGGCGCTTGCGCGTGGTTGGTGCGCAATACAACTCGCCGCTCGACGTGCGCCAGCAAGTGCCGGCCCTGACGGAAGGCAAGGTGCCCGACTTTACCCAGGCGCAAGTGGAATTGACGGCCCTGAACCGGGGTCCCAAGCGCCAGGTGATGCCCTTGGTCAAGCAGGGCAGCCTGCCCGGCACCATGGACGTGGACCTGAAAGTGGAAGACAGCAGCCCGTGGCGCGCCAGCGTCGGCTTGAACAATGATTACAGCGCCGATACCAAGAAACTGCGCAGCAGCATCTCGCTCGGCCACGACAACCTGTGGCAGATGGGGCATAGCGCCACCATCAGCTTTTTCGGCACGCCGGGCGACTTGAACCAGACCAAGGTGTGGTCAGCCTCGTACGTGGCACCCATCGGCACGCAGGGCTGGAGCGTGGAAGCGACCGGCTACCAGTCGAACAGCAATGTGGCCAGCACGGGCGGCACCAGCGTGCTGGGCAAGGGCCATGCGCTGGGCATGAAGCTCAATTACACGGTGCCCAACAGCGGCATCTGGTGGCACAGCTTTAGCGGCGGCATCGATTTCAAGGATAACCAGGAAGCGTTGCAATTGAATGGCGCCGGTTCCAGCGTGCCCTTGAAATACGTGCCGCTCAGCGTGGCCTACAACGGCTTTGCGCAGACGGAGACGGCGACGTACGGCCTGGGCCTGTCGCTGGTGGCCGGCACGCGCGCCGCGTTCGGCTATGGCAGCAACAGCGCCGCCTACGACAACAAGCGCTACAAGGCCTCGCCCAGCTTCCTCGTCCTGAAGGGCGACGCCAACGCCACCACCACCTTGGGCAGTGGCGCGCAGCTGTACGGCAAGCTGGCGGGCCAGCTGGCCGACGCGGCGCTCGTGTCGGGCGAACAGATGGCCGCCGGCGGCGCCAATTCCGTGCGCGGTTATCTGTCGGCCGAAGCGACGGGCGACTATGGCGTCTCGGGCACCGTCGAATGGCGCACGCCCCAGCTGACGTATTTCAGCCGCCTGGAAAACTGGCGTCTGTTTGCCTTTGCCGATGGCGCGCGCCTGCGCCTGCGCGACCCGCTGCCGGAACAGAAAGACCTGTTCGGCCTGGCCTCGGTGGGCGTGGGCAGCAGCTTCCAGTTCCTGCGCTACCTGAATGGCCGCATCGATTTCGCCTATCCGCTGCGCGATGGCCCGCGCACGCACAAGCACGTGCGCCGCATCAATTTCAACCTGTCGGCCAGCTACTGACGGGCCAGCTCACCAGCACCGCACTTTTTTAGACTTTTCTTCGGAGAATCACTGTCATGCAACGTCTTTTTTTCCTGCTCACGATCCTGGGCACGCTCGTTCCCGGCCTGGCGCATGCCTGGTGGCAGCCCGACTGGGCTTACCGCAAACCCGTCACCGTCGACGCCGGCCCGAAGGCGGGCGCCGTGGGCGGCGATCCCGGCCGCATTCCCGTGCTGCTGCGCTTGCATTCGGGTAACTTCAATTTCGAAGGCGTCAGCGACAACGGCGCCGACCTGCGCTTCGTGGCGGGCGACGATAAAACCGTGCTGAACCACCAGATCGAGCAATTCAATCCGCTATTGGGCATCGCCCTGATCTGGGTCGACGTGCCGGCCCTGACGGCCGGTACGCCGCAGCAGCTGTGGATGTACTACGGCAATCCGAAGGCGCCCGCTTCCGGCAATGGCCAGCGTACGTTCGACCCCGACTACAGCCTCGTGTACCACTTCACCGAGCCTGGCGTGCCCTCGCGCGACAGCACCGCCTACGGCAACCATGCCCAGACGGCCGTGCCGGCGCTGGACGGTTCCGTCATCGGCGCCGGCGCCCGCCTGGGCACCACGCCGCTGATGCTGCCCGCTTCGCCATCGCTGGCGCTGGCCGCCGGCGCGCCATTCACCTTCTCTGCCTGGGTACGCCCGGACAGCCTGGGCGCGCAGCAAGTGCTGTATGCGCGCCGCGACGGCGCCAATGAATTGCTGATCGGCGTGGACCAGGGCGTGCCTTTCGTGCAGGTGAATGGCCAGCGCAGCAAGCCGGGCCAGCCCATCCAGGCCGCGCAATGGTCGCACCTGGCCGTCAAGGCCGACAAGAACAACGTGGCCCTGTACGTGGGCGGCCGTCCGGCCGTGTCGCTGGCCACCGCCTTGCCAGCCTTCGCCACTGCCGCTTCCGTGGGCGCCGATGCGCCGCCGGTCGCCGCCGGCGCCGCCACCCTGGCCAACTTCACGGGCGCCATCGACGAGCTGCGTCTGTCGCGCACGGCCCGTCCCGACGCCCTGCTGCTTGCCGACGCCGTCTCGCAAGGTTCCGAATCGCGCCTGGCCGTGTTTGGCGCCGATGAACAGCAGGCGGGTAAAAGCCATTTCGGTTTCATCATCGCCGCCATGCCGCTCGACGCGTGGATCGTCGTCGGCGTGCTGGGCCTGATGATGGTCTTGTCGTGGATCATCATGATCGGCAAGGGCCGCAGCTATGGCGCCATCTCGCGCGCCAATGCGCAATTCATGCAGTCGTTCCATGAAGCGGCCGGCGCGCCGCTCGACCACTTGTCGCGCAACGGCAAGCTGAGCGCTTCCGTGAAATCGGATTCCTCGCTGTGGCGTTTGTATGACGTGGCCATCGACGAAATGCGCCGCCGCCACGACCGCGGCTATGACTTGAACGCCGTCTCGAACGCGACCATCGGCGCCATCCGCGCCGCCATGGATGGCGTGATGGTGCGCGAAAGCGAGCGCATGTCCAAACGCATGATCTGGCTCTCGACCACCATCGAAGGCGCGCCGTATGTCGGCCTGTTCGGCACCGTGATCGGCATCATGCTGGTGTTCGTCGTGGCGGCCATGGCCGGCGCCGTGGACATCAACTCGGTGGCGCCGGGCATGGCGGCAGCGCTGCTGTGTACGGCCGCCGGCCTGGGCGTGGCCATTCCCGCCCTGTTCGGCTACAACTGGCTGTCCTCGCGTTCGGACGCCATCGTTGCCGACATGGCCGTCTTTGTCGACGAGTTCGCCACGCGACTGGCGGAAGAGCAGGGCGACGGACGCCAGATGCGTCCCGTGCTGCAACAGGCGTGAGGGGCGCATAACCATGGCCACCTCCGCCAAATTTACCCCCCGCAAGCGTAGCGGCGGCATCAACATCACGCCCTTCGTCGACGTGCTGCTGGTGGTGCTGGTGATCTTCATCTTGACCAGCAACGCCAGCATTCCCGGCATCAAGGTCGACCTGCCCAAGGCCAGCTCGGCCATGGCGCTGGAAAAACCGAAGACCAAGGCCATCACCATCGACAACGCGGGCCAGGTCTTCCTCGACGCCTATCCCGTCACCTTGCCCGAGCTGGAAGAGCGCCTGCGCACGGAAAAAGCGCTCACGCCCGACTTCCCCGTGATCGTGCGCGGCGATGCCGCCGTGCAGTACGCGAAAGTGGTCGAAGTGCTCGATTTGCTGCGTCGCATCGACCTGAACCAGGTGGGCCTGGTGACCGGCAAGCCGGCATGAGGAGCGCAAGGTGAAGCGTGACGACATGATGAAGATGGCCGCCCCGGAATCGTCGGGCGCGGCGCAGTGGTGGCGCCGCTGGGGCGGCGTGGCCGGCGGCGTGCTGCTGGCCGGCGCGCTGGTCGCGCTGGTCTGGTATTTGCTGTCGGACACGGCCGCCACCAAGCGCGAAGTGGCGGCCCCGCCGATGCTGATGCTGCCACCGCCGCCACCGCCGCCGCCGGAACCGGAAAAACTGCCGGAACCGACACCGGACAAGGTGGTGCCGGAAGTGTCGGAGCCGGAACCGACGCCGGCCGACAAGCCGATGGATGACGCGCCGGAAAGCCCGTCGCCGGACAAGGGCGACCCCGTCACCATCGACGGCGCGGCGCAGGCAGGCAGCGACGCCTTCGGCATCCAGGCCGGGCGCGGCGGCGGCATGACGGGCGGCGGCGGTGGCGGCGGGCTGGGCGCGGGATCGTATGGCCGCTATGTGGCCAACGCGCTGCAACTGGCGTTTGCCCGCGACCCGCGCACGCGCCAGCTGGCGTTTAGCGACATCCGCGTCGACCTGTGGCTCGATACGGAAGGCAAGACGACGAAAGTGCAGCTGGTGCAAGGCACGGGCAATGCGCAGACGGATGAGCAGGTGCTGGCCATGGTGCGCGATTTCCGCGCCGATGAGCGGCCACCGGCATCCCTGCGTTTCCCGGCCCGCGTTTCCATTAAAGGTCGGCGCCCGTAAGCGCATGAACTAATTCCTCATTTACCGAAAGAAGCGATGAATTCCTTATTTTCTTCCCCACAGCGTGCGCGCCGCCTTCCGCTGGCGTTCGCTGCCCTGGCCCTGAGCATGGCGGCAGGCGCGGTACAAGCCCAGACGGCACCTGCCGACAGCACCATGGTCAAGCTGATCCGTGGCCTGATCCAGAGCGGCGCCCTGAACAAGGATGCCGGCGAAGCCTTGCTGGCGCAGGCGCAGAGTGAAGCGCTGGCACAAGCGCAAGCCCGTCCGGCCGCTGCGCCGGCGGCCCTGGCGCAGGTGCAGCCGGGCGACGTGCGCGTGCCGTATATTTCGCAAACCGTGCGCGAACAGATCCGCGACGAGATCAAGGGCCAGGTCATGGCCGAAGCAAAAGCGGGCGGCTGGGCTGCGCCGAATGAAACGCCGGCCTGGACCAAGCGCATCCGTCTGGAAGGCGACGTGCGCGCGCGCTACGAATCGCGCTATTACGACATGGCCAACAGCAATATCGAGATCGACTGGCGTTCGCTCAACAGCGGCAGCGGCTACGACGTCAATTCGAACACCAACCTGGCCCTGCCGGCGTTGCTGAACACGCGCGAAGACCGCAAGCACTTGCTGCGCGCGCGTGCCCGCCTGGGCATCCTGGCCGACATTTCCGAGACCACGCAAGCGGGCATCCGCCTGGCCAGCGGCAACGACGACAGCCCTGTGTCCACCACGCAAACCCTCGGTGGCGGCCTGGGCAAGAAAAACATCTGGCTGGACCAGGCCTGGCTGTCGTACCAGCCCGCCTCGTGGCTGAAATTGACGGCGGGCCGCTTCGACAATCCCTTCGTCTCTGGCGACGAACTGTTTTCCAGCGAACTCAATTTCGACGGCATCGCCGCCAAGGTGCAGCAGCCGGTCGGCGAGAGCAAGGACGTTACCGTCTTCGGTACGCTGGGCCTGATTCCGCTCGAGTATTCGTCCGACAATGCGCCTAGCCGCAGCCAGGCAAAAATGTCCAGCGAAAACAAGTGGCTGCTGGGCGCGCAAGTGGGCGCATCGTGGAAGATCAATAGCGACCACCAACTGCGTGGCGCCTTGGCCTACTACAACTTCCGCAACATCAGCGGAGAATATTCGCAGCCGTGCGCGCTGTACGCGGGCGCCGATGCCTGCAGCACGGACTGGTCGCGTCCATCGAGCATGCAAAAGGGCAATAGCTTGATGTTGCTGCGCAATATCGCCTTGAACCCGCTGGATCCGGCCAATACGCCGCAGCCGCAATTCGTGGGTCTGGCCTCGAAATTCCGCCTGGCCAACCTGAATGCGCGCTGGGATAGCAAGGTCGCCGGCGGCACGGACTTGCGCATCGAAGGTGACTATGTGCGCAACATGGCCTACGACAAGAACGAAATGTGGGCGCGCGCCAAGGGCGGCATCATGAACAATTTCGGCGGCACGGGTGGCGTGTCGCAAGCCGATTTCAAGAGCGGCGGCAATGCCTACATGCTGCAGGCAACCCTGGGCAAGGCCAGCCCGGCCGCGCGCGGCGACTGGAACGTGCTGCTTGGCTACAAGCGCATCGAACCGGACGCCTTGCCTGACGCCTACAACGATTCCACTTTCCACCTGGGCGGCACGAATGCGCGCGGCTATTACCTGGGCGGCGCCTATGCGCTCGACAAGAATACGTGGCTGAACGGCCGCTGGACGTCGAGCCGCGAAGTGTTCGGTTCGGCACTGTCGATCGACACCCTGCAAATCGAACTGAACGCGCGTTTCTAAGGAGCCATGATGTTGATATCCAACAAAATGCGCCTGCCTTTACTGCTGCTGAGCTTGCTGGCCGCCAGCACGGCTCAGGCGCAAAAGGGGCAAAGCATGGAAGAGCGTTTGCGCGCCGAATTGCGCAACGTGACGGCGCAATTGCAGCAGACGCGCGGCGAACTGGAATTGCTCAAAGCCAAGGGCGTGCCTGCCGCCAAGGCGGCGCCCGTTGCGGTCGAACCTGCCAGCGATGGCTTGAAAAAGGAGCTGGCGCGCAGCCAGTCGCAACTGGCGCAGGAGCGTGCGCAGCGGGAAAAACTGGGCGAGCAGCAACAACATAGCGCCGCCGCCGCGCAAGAGGCGGCCGCCAGCCTGGCGCAGTACCGCCAGGCCAGCGAGCAATTGACTGCCACGGGCAAGCGGCTGGAAGCGGAGCGTGCGCGCCTCGACGGCGAAGTGACGGCCCAGCGGGGCGCCCTGGCGCGCTGCGAAAGCAAGAATGCCCAGCTGTATGCGGCCGGGCAGGACATCCTGCAAGCGTATGAAGGTCTCGACGTGCTGGACGTCATGAAGGCGCGCCAGCCGTTCGCCGCGCAAAGCCGGGTAAAACTCGAGCAAATCGCGCAGCAGTACGGTGACCAGCTGTACCAGGGCCGCTTTGATGCGCGTCAAACAGAAACGCCGGCCCCCCAATAATTTTTCTTGAAATGAATGGAATGACGATGGAAAACACGAATACCAACTTGCTGACCACCCTGAACGCGGAACAAACGGCCGAGGCCATCAAGGCGGCCGGCTGCGCCGTGACCAGCATCGAACACGATGGCGTCGTGCGCCTGCACAGCGCCAGCCATGGCATCGGCTTCCAGGTGCTGTGGGGCAATGAAGCCGCGCCTGGCCAGTACGCGGATCTGACCCTGAGCTGCCCGCTGCGCGTGCAGGGCGGCGATTTGCCTGCCGGCTTGCTGGCCGAATGGCACCGCAGCAAGCGCTTCGCGCGCGTGGCTCAGCATGGCGATTTCGTCGTGCTGGAGATGGATGTGCTGGTCGCCGGCGGCGTCAGCACGGAGTACCTGAATATCAATCTGCAACTGTGGACGCAGATGATGGGCCAGTTCTTCTTGTTTTTGCGCAACTTTACGCCGGCCGATACGAGCACCGCACCGGTAGTCGAGGCCGCCAGCGTGGCAGAAGAAGAAACTGTGCCAGCCTGATAATCCGTCCAGTGGAGGCGAAAATGGCCCGCGACGGGCCATTTTC